>NZ_JBFTMC010000003.1:0-126676 GCF_056396765.1 Bacillus sp. 05T22 | reverse complement strand
GTAACACTCCCACCTCAAAATTCAGCGAAAGCAAAGAAGTTAGGTGGGAGATGAACTGTCCGTAAAAGCCCGATTCGTTCAACTAATAATCAGTGGGGGATGAAAAAAACCCCACTGATTAAAGTTTCACTTTATAGGATCGAATGTAAGTATAACTTAACTGAAAAAACCTTCTGCAAACCCTTCTGAGAAATCAGAGATGTCAGTTTGTAATGTTTCCCAGTTTGAAAGGCCGGCAGTAAAACCAACTATAAATAATAAAGCGAAGCCAGATAATACCCAATTTTTACGATTCATTTTGAATCCGCTCCTTAACAGTTTAATCTTTATATTAAAATTTAATTATATTGATTATTACATTTTAAGGAGATATAAGTTAAATGGGTACCTGTTTTTAGCCACGTGGCCAAAGAATAATAAACACACCGACAAGGCAAACAGCTGCACCAGCCCAATCGAACAAATCAGGTGTTTTCTTATCAACCATCCATCCCCATAATAAACTCATGAGAATAAATACACCGCCATAAGCTGCGTATACACGTCCGAAGCTAGAAAATACTTGGAATGTGGCAATTACACCATATAAACATAAAATGATTCCTCCCATTAGACCGAACCAGATGGAACCACCTTCCCGTATCCATTTCCAGATGAGATATCCACCACCAATTTCAGCTAGTCCGGCAAGAATGAAAATAACAGCTGCTTTAAACATGAATATGTACCATCGCTTTCTATTAGATATATTTTCCTATATAACTATAGCACAATCAAACTTAGTGAATGGACAATTCTATTGAGAGGAGAATTGTTTTCTAGTATGATGGGAATAGTGGGGAAATACTAGGATGAAGAAGGTTTCAAGTCTATAACTTGGAGGAAGAGAATGAGCAATCGAATTTTAGTTGTTGATGATGAGGAGTTTATTTTAACTTTAATTGAATTCAATTTGCAGCAAGCAGGATTTGAAGTGATAACAGCGATGGATGGTGAAGTTGCGCTTCATAAAGCAACAACGGAACGTCCAGATCTGATTATATTAGATTTAATGCTTCCAAAAATGGATGGTATGGAAGTGTGTAAAGAATTGCGTTTGCAGCGTATTATGACACCTATTTTAATGCTAACAGCGAAAGATGATGAGTTTGATAAAGTGTTAGGTCTTGAGCTTGGGGCAGATGATTATATGACAAAGCCATTTAGCCCAAGGGAAGTTGTTGCACGTGTGAAGGCGATTTTACGTCGTACGAAATTGCAAGATGAACCAGTTTCAGAAGTACAGGATGAAAATAGTATCAATATCTTTGATTTAAGAATTTTACCTGAATTTTATGAGGCGTATTTCCAAGGAGAAAAGCTAGAACTAACGCCAAAAGAATTTGAGTTACTTGTATATTTAGCAAGGAATAAGGGTCGTGTATTAACACGTGATCAGTTACTAAGTGCTGTATGGAATTATGATTTTGCCGGCGATACAAGAATCGTCGATGTTCATATTAGTCATTTGCGGGATAAAATTGAAAAGAATACGAAAAAACCAGCGTACATTAAAACAATTCGTGGATTAGGTTATAAATTAGAGGAGCCAAAGGGGGATGAATAAATTTCGCTCGAGGCTTCTCTTTACATTTGTTTCTCTTATTATTCTTATTTTAGTTGGACTAGGAGTACTTTTGGAAACGGTGTTTGAGAATTACTACATCGATCATGCGAAAGACAGAACGGTAAAAGAGGCAAGATATGTTGCTTCATTAGTAGAGGCAGAAGGTATTGATCATGTTCTAAAAGCGCCAAACGTATTTGAAAAATTAGAAGAACAAGTGCCGGTTTCGGTTATATTTACTGATGAAGAGAAGAAAGTCAAATATAGTAAAGGTAAGCAACCTATATTCGACCAAGCGACAATTGAGGAACTTTCCTCTGAAACAGCAAAACAAAAAAATAGAGTGATTACGAAGGAAACAGATGATAAAAATGTATTCCATCATGCGGTGTTTGTTCAAGATGCAGAGGGGAAGCAAGGGTACATCATTATAAAAAGTACAATTGCTCCTTTGAAAGATGTTCATCAAAAAACGTGGGGATTACTCATTGTAGGGTTTGTGATTGCTTGTCTTGTTGTTGTTTTTCTTGGTGTGAAAATTACAGGTCAATATATTCGTCCAATAGAGTCTGTTACGAAAGTAGCGATTGAATTAGCGAAGGGGAATTATAAGGCACGTGCTTATGAAAGTCATTCAGATGAAACGGGGATGTTAAGTAAGGCGATCAATATTTTAGCGCGTAATTTACAAGAAATGACGCTAGAGCAAGAAATGCAACAAGATCGTTTACATACACTGATTGAAAATATGGGAAGCGGTATGATCTTAATTGATAGCCGCGGTTATATAAGTCTTGTAAACCGTTCGTATAAAGAAATATTTCATGTAACGGATGAAGAGTATTTAGATCGTTTGTATTATGAAGCGTTTTTTCATGCAGAAATCATTGAACTTGTGGAAGAAATTTTTATGACAGAAGTGAAAGTGCGAAAGCAAATGTTGCTGCCACTTGGTATTGAAAGAAAGCACTTTGAAGTATATGGCGCACCAATTATTGGGACAAATCATGAATGGAAAGGGATTGTTCTCGTATTCCACGATATAACAGAGCTAAAGAAACTAGAGCAAATGCGAAAAGACTTTTTAGCGAACGTTTCACATGAACTAAAGACGCCAATTACTTCTATTAAAGGGTTTTCTGAAACGTTGCTTGATGGTGCGATGGAAAATCAGCAGTTTTGCGAGCATTTCCTGAACATTATTTTAAAGGAAAGCGAGCGTATGCAAGGCTTAATCGAAGACTTATTGGATCTATCAAAGATTGAACAACAAGGATTTAAGTTAAATATGGGTACTGTTGAGATGAAGGAATTGCTTGAAGAAATCAAAATGGTGCTAGAGAATAAATCACAAGATAAAGAAATTTCCTTACAAGTTGATGTATTGAGACGTGCTTCAGTGATAGGGGATCCAAGTCGATTAAAACAAATCTTTATCAATTTAGTTAATAATGCAATTGTATACACACCAGCTGGCGGTACAGTTTCTGTAAAGTTGTTAGAAGATGAACATAACGCCTATATAAAAGTATCTGATACAGGGATCGGAATTAGTAAAGAAGAAATCCCACGTATTTTTGAACGTTTTTATCGCGTAGATAAAGCGAGAAGTCGAAATACAGGCGGTACAGGCCTTGGGTTATCGATTGTAAAACATTTAGTAGAAGCGCATCATGGGACAGTTACTGTAGAGAGTGAAGTAGGAGAAGGAACAACATTTACAGTTGCTTTACCGAAATCGGATTTGGAGAAGTAATGGTAATGTGAAACCTTTATCCCACTATTCGCGGGCAGTAAGACCCCCACCTGAAAATTCAGCAAAGGAAAAGAAGTTAGGTGGGGGTCGGGCTGTCCGTAAAAGTCCGATTGGTGAGGGCTAATAATCAGTGGGTATGGAAAAAACCACTGATTAAAGTTTCACTTTATTGGATGAGAGCTATATAAATCCATTTTGATTTTTCGATATATAAGTCGTTGATATGAAAAAGGTGACCTACACTCGTTTTTTCTCTCTGCTTTAACTTGGCATGGAGCAGGAAGAGGGTCTGACCGTTTCTATGCATGGCCGGATGCTCTCTCTCGCCTAAAAAGAAAGGGTTTATGTCGGTTTCTTAATTTGGATTTATATAGTAAACGTTTGAACGGGATATATTTACATTATATTAACAATAGCTTCATTAAATATTAATAAAGTCCTGTTAATATAATACATGAAAACCCCTTCATCCAAGGAGTAATTTTGGACGAGAATAGGTGCTCTATTCTCGTCACTTCCCTTTTTGTGAAACTATAATATCTTTGTTTTTGAAATATCTCTATGTAACTTATATCAAAGTGTTATATCAATACGATAAGGTTATTTTAATTCATGAGATATTGTGACAGCATCTCCATTTTACATTAAATATATGTAGTAGGAAAAACCGTTATTTTTCTTCTCTCTCTTAGTCGTGTTAATATAGAGAGAAGGAAAAGACGGTTTTTTCTTTCTATATAAATCCATTTTGATTTTTCAATATATAAGTCACTGCTATGAAGAACAAAAGGTGACCTGCGCTCGTTTTCTCTTTTTGTTTTAACTTGGCATGGGGTGACCGCTTCTATGCATGGCTGGGTGTTCTCCACCTCCTAAAAAGAAAGGGTTTATGTCGGTTTTTCAATTTGGATTTATATATAAATCGTTTTAAATTTGTATGGGGAGGTTTCTAATTTGGAAAAAAAGGTCGTATTAGTCGATGGAAATAATATCGCGTATCGTGCTTTCTTTGCACTGCCGCTTTTAAATAACGACAAAGGTATACATACGAACGCAATTTATGGTTTTACGATGATGTTAATGAGAATATTAGAAGAAGAAAAACCAACGCATATGCTGGTTGCGTTTGATGCGGGTAAAACAACATTTCGTCACAAAACATTTAGCGAATATAAAGGAGGTCGTCAAAAAACGCCACCTGAGCTATCAGAGCAATTCCCATTTATTCGTGAACTGTTAGATGCGTTTCACGTACCACGCTATGAGTTAGAGAACTATGAAGCAGATGACATTATGGGCACACTAGCGAAAGAAGCGAACGAACAAGGTGCTCACGTAAAAGTTATTTCTGGAGATAAAGATTTACTGCAGCTTGTTTCTGATACCACGCTTGTATGTATTCCGCGTAAAGGGATTACAGAAGTAGATGAATATACGAAAGAAGCGTTATTCGAAAAATATAATTTATCACCAAAGCAAATTATTGATATGAAAGGTTTAATGGGAGATCAATCTGATAACATCCCAGGTGTACCGGGAGTTGGTGAGAAGACAGCAATCAAATTGTTAACGCAATTTGAAACAGTAGAAGCAGTATATGAGAACTTAGACAAGGTGAGCGGAAAAAAATTAAAAGAAAAGCTAGAGATGAATAAAGAGCAAGCGTTTATGAGTAAAGAGCTTGCCACAATTATTACCGATGCACCAATTACAGTGCATGTAGATGATATCGAATATAAAGGATATGAAGCAAGTGACGTCATTCCAATGTTCGAGAATTTAGGATTTACTTCGCTATTAAATAAGCTCGGTGCGACTCCTGAAGAAACAGCTCCAGCTGAATTAGATGATATTTCATTTGATATTGTAGAAGAAGTGACAGAGGAAATGCTGCAGCAAGATAGTGCAATTATTGTGGAAGTACAAGAAGACAATTATCATAAAGCTGACATTCAAGGGTTCGGTATTCAAAATGAAAATGGCTGTTATTTCATTCCGAGCGATGTTGCGCTAAAATCTGAAGCTTTTAAGAAGTGGCTTGCAGATGATGAAATGAGAAAGTATACGTTTGATGCGAAACGTGCCATTGTTGCACTTAAGTGGAAAGGTATAGAGATTCAAGGGATTGACTTTGATTTACTAATTGCCGCGTATTTACTTGATCCAGCAGATACAGACAAAGATTTCCGTGCTGTAGCGAAAATGAAAGAAACGCATGCTGTTAAATCTGATGAAGAAGTGTATGGAAAAGGTGCAAAACGTGCGGTTCCTGCGCAAGATATAGTTGCGGAGCACGTAGCTCGAAAAGTACATGTATTATACGATGTGCAAAAAACATTTGTAGAAGAACTACAAAAAAATGAACAATATGAACTATTTACTGAGCTTGAAATGCCGCTTGCTCGTGTGTTAGCTGAAATGGAAGTGAAAGGTGTTACGGTTGATACAGAGCGCTTACGTAGTATGGGAGATGAGCTTGCTGGAAGGCTTAAGGAAATGGAACAAGAAATTTATGAGCTTGCAGGAACGGAATTTAATATTAATTCTCCAAAGCAGCTCGGCGTGGTTCTATTTGAGAATTTAAATCTACCGGTTATTAAAAAGACGAAAACAGGATATTCTACGTCAGCTGATGTGCTGGACAAGTTAATGGAGCATCATGAAATTATTCCTAAAATTTTACACTATCGTCAATTAGGAAAATTAAATTCGACATATATTGAAGGATTATTAAAAGTTGTTCATGAAGATTCATCTAAAATTCATACTCGTTTTAATCAAGTGTTAACGCAAACGGGCCGATTAAGTTCTACAGAACCAAACTTGCAAAATATCCCGATCCGTTTAGAAGAAGGAAGAAAGATTCGTCAGGCGTTCATTCCTTCAAAAGAAGGTTGGATTATGTATGCAGCCGATTATTCACAAATTGAACTGCGTGTCTTGGCGCATATTGCAAAAGACAAAGGGTTAGTAGAAGCGTTCCAGCATGATATGGATATTCATACGAAAACTGCAATGGACGTGTTTGGGGTTGGAAAAGATGAAGTAACATCGAATATGAGACGTCAAGCAAAAGCGGTTAACTTCGGAATTGTTTATGGTATTAGTGACTATGGGCTTTCACAAAACTTAGGAATCACACGAAAAGCAGCAGGGGAATTTATTGAAAAGTATTTCGCGAGCTTCCCTGGTGTAAAAGAATATATGGATGAGATTGTACAAGAAGCGAAGCAAAAAGGATACGTTTCTACATTATTAAATCGTCGCCGTTATATTCCGGAAATTACGAGTCGTAATTTTAATTTGCGCAGCTTTGCGGAGCGTACTGCGATGAATACACCAATTCAAGGTAGTGCGGCAGATATTATTAAAAAAGCGATGATTATTATGGCGGATCGCTTAGAAGAAGAAGGCTTACAAGCGCGTCTTCTTCTGCAAGTGCACGATGAATTGATCTTTGAAGTGCCAAAAGAAGAAGTAGAAAAATTAGAAAAGCTTGTACCTGAAGTGATGGAGCATGCGATTGAACTTGCTGTTCCTCTAAAAGTTGATTATTCTTCTGGTCCAACTTGGTATGACGCAAAATAAGGAAGTGATTGAATGCCTGAACTACCAGAGGTTGAAAATGTTAGAAGGACACTTGAAAACCTTGTAACGGGAAAAACAATTCAAGATGTGATCGTAACATATCCAAAATTAGTAAAGCGACCAGATGACGCAGAGCTCTTTAAAGAAATGTTACGAGGTGAAAAGATTGAACGGATTGAGCGAAGAGGTAAGTTTCTACTTCTATATGTAACAAAGTATGTTATTGTTTCACATTTACGTATGGAAGGGAAATATTTGCTTCATAAAGATGATGAGCCGGTAGATAAACATACGCATGTGCGTTTCCAGTTTACAGATGGTACAGAGTTACACTATAAAGATGTAAGAAAGTTCGGCACGATGCATCTCTTTAAAAAAGGTGAAGAATTTGACCAAATGCCACTTGCTGATTTAGGGCCGGAGCCATTTGACGCTGAACTGACAGTAGGGTATTTGCAAGAAAGATTGCAAAAGACAAACCGTAAAATAAAAGTTGTATTGCTCGATCAACGTCTTTTAGTCGGGCTTGGTAATATATATGTAGATGAAGTTTTATTCCGTTCCGGGATTCACCCGGAACGAGAAGCTTCATCTTTAACGAAAGCTGAAATAGAAAAGATTCATGCGGCGACCGTTGCAACATTAGCGGAGGCTGTTGAGCGCGGTGGAAGTACAATCAGAACGTATATCAATTCGCAAGGACAAATTGGCTCGTTCCAAGAGCTTCTAAATGTGTATGGAAGAAAAGGTGAACCATGCGTAACTTGTGGAAATGTGATTGAAAAGACAGTTGTTGGTGGACGAGGAACGCATTATTGTCCTATGTGCCAGCCAAAAAGCTAAGAAAGATATTGTTTTCTAATAACATCGGATAGGCATTTGTCATATACATACAGCAAAGCTATGTATAGGGAAGGAGCTTACCGATGTATCATTATTTCTCTCTTATTTTATTAGCTTTTACATTAAGTTTGGATAGCTGTAGTGTAGGGCTTACTTATGGTTTGCGGAGCGTACGGATTCCGTTAAAATCGATACTCATCATTGGAATGTGTTCAGCGGCTGTTATGCTTGTGTCGATGGGAATTGGACATATGATTGCTAAGGTGTTTTCTCCAGTGATTGCAACGCGCATTGGCGGAATCGTTTTAGTGGCTATTGGAGCGTGGGTGTTGTATCAGTTTTTTCGGAGTGATAAAAAAGACGAACCGCRGCAAGAAGAGAAAGTTTGGAAGTTAGAAATTGCTTCGCTTGGGTTAGTCATTCAAATTTTACGGAAACCGACTGTTGCCGATTTTGATAAATCAGGCACGATTTCTGGTGGAGAAGCCTTGCTTTTAGGTATCGCTCTTTCAGTAGACTCGTTTGGAGCAGGGATTGGTGCATCCTTACTAGGATATACACCCGCCATGATGGCAGTGTTAGTTGCCGTTATGAGTTCTCTGTTTTTATTTATCGGAATGAGGATAGGAACGGTTTTATCGAATATGCGATGGTTACAAAAATTTACGTTCTTACCTGGGATTTTACTTATTATTATTGGAATTTGGAAAATGTAAGTGGGAGCGTGAAACATAAGTTTCACGCTTCTATTTGTGAGGAGGAAATAGAATGACAATTGTTATAGGTTTAACAGGAGGTATTGCAAGCGGAAAAAGTACTGTTTCACAAATGTTTTGTGAGCTGCACATACCTGTAATTGACGCGGATATTATTGCAAGAGAAGTTGTAGAACAAGGTAAAGAAGCATATAAAGAAATTGTAGACGTATTCGGTGAAGAAATATTACAAGCAGATGGCGAACTTGATCGTCCGAAGCTTGGGAGTATTGTATTTCATAATGAAGAAAAACGATTGCGCTTAAATAAAATTGTTCATCCAGCTGTCCGCAAAGAAATGAATGTGCAGAAGGACATGTACATAAAGGAAGGCATGCAAGCGGTTGTACTAGATATTCCGCTTTTATTTGAAAGTAAGCTAACTTCACTTGTTGATCAAATTTTAGTTGTAGCTGTAGCACCTAGTACGCAGTTAGAACGTTTAATGAAGCGGAATGGCTTTATAGAAGAGGAAGCAAAAGCGCGTATTGATTCCCAAATGTCTTTAGCGGAGAAAATAACATTAGCTGATAAAGTTATTTATAATGATGGCACAATTGCTGAGACAAAAGCCCAATTACATCGCATTTTAAAAGAGTGGAACATCATTAACTAAAAAATTGTGAAATTAGTGAAAATGTTTAGTGACATATCCTCTTTTTGTGTTATACTATTATTGGGATTAGAGATAAATAGTATAACGCATTCAAGGGGGATAACATATTATGATTCGTGTGGCAATTAATGGATTTGGACGTATTGGGAGAATGGTATTTCGTCAAGCAATAAAAGAAAGCGCATTCGAAATTGTAGCAATCAACGCAAGCTATCCATCAGAAACATTAGCACATTTAATCAAGTATGATACAGTTCATGGCAAGTTTGACGGAACAGTGGAAGCATTTGAAGATCATTTATTAGTGGATGGGAAAATGATTCGCCTTCTAAACAACCGCGATCCAAAAGAGTTGCCTTGGAAAGAATTAGGTGTTGAAGTTGTAATCGAAGCAACTGGTAAATTTAATGAAAAAGAAAAAGCGATACTTCACGTAGAAGCTGGAGCGAAAAAAGTTATTTTAACAGCACCTGGTAAAAATGAAGATGTAACAGTTGTAGTTGGTGTGAACGAAGAACAATTAGACATTACAAAACATACTGTTATTTCAAATGCATCTTGTACAACAAACTGTTTAGCGCCTGTTGTTAAGGTGTTAGATGAGCAGTTCGGAATTGAAAACGGTTTAATGACAACTGTTCATGCTTATACAAATGACCAAAAAAATATTGATAACCCACATAAAGATTTACGAAGAGCACGTGCTTGTGGACAGTCTATTATTCCTACAACAACAGGGGCTGCGAAAGCATTAGCGAAAGTTCTTCCACATTTAAATGGAAAACTTCACGGAATGGCACTTCGCGTTCCAACACCAAACGTGTCTCTTGTTGACTTAGTAGTAGATGTAAAACGTGATGTAACAGTTGAAGACATTAATGAAGCGTTTAAAACAGTTGCAAACGGTGCAATGAAAGGGATTATTGAGTTCAGTGAAGAACCTTTAGTTTCTATCGACTTTAATACAAATACACATTCTGCTATCATTGATGGCTTATCTACAATGGTAATGGGTGAACGTAAAGTGAAAGTACTTGCTTGGTATGATAACGAGTGGGGTTACTCTCGTCGCGTTGTAGATCTTGTGAAGTTAGTTGTTAACGAATTAGCAAAACAAGAAAGTGTACAACACATTTAATGATAAAAAATGATAAAAAAGGAGGCAAGCGATTGCGTGTCTTCTTTTTTATGTTTTTTCTGAAAAGGAAAAAATTATATGAGTATATTTTTATAAATGGTACATATAAAAAACCATTGTGATTACTGCATTTGTGAATCAATTATTTTTTTGGGGAAAAGTAAAGAAGAGAATATGACAAAAAATCGAAAAAACTGTTGTTGCAAAATGAAAATAAACAAAGTATACTAACACTCGTAAACTTAAGAGCTGAGGTACGTAGTCACTACTTAAAGGGTTAGGACCTCTCTGGACTAACTTTCCCCCGTGGTAGTGGAGCAAGCCAAATTGCAAATTAGTTTTCAATTCGAACAGTTAGATTAAATTTACAAGGGGGAACTGTAGAATGGATACTATGGACACGATGGGTCGTCACGTAATCGCTGAACTTTGGGATTGCGATTTCGACAAACTGAATGATATGCCGTTTATTGAACAATTATTTGTGGATGCAGCACTAAGAGCAGGTGCTGAAGTACGTGAGGTTGCTTTCCATAAGTTTGCGCCGCAGGGTGTAAGTGGAGTTGTAATCATTTCGGAATCACATTTAACAATTCATAGCTTTCCAGAGCACGGTTATGCAAGTATTGATGTTTATACTTGTGGGGATCGTATTGATCCAAATGTTGCTGCAGAGTATATTGCAGAAGGTTTAAATGCGAAAACGCGAGAGAGCATCGAGCTTCCTCGAGGCACAGGTAGCTTCGAAATTAAGCATAGAGAAACAAAAGCTCTTTAAAAAAGAACATAATTGATTTAAAATGTAAAGAGGTGTATAATGCACCTCTTTTTAGTTTATATAAATTTGAAATTGTAAAATGGTAGACTGTTTTTGACGAATGCTTGCTATAAAGTAAATTTTTTAAAAGTAACGTATTATTGAACGTGAAATAGTAGGATAAGGTAGTGAGCAAATACAAATAGGTTATATAATATTGTATATATATTTTCACATGTAGATGAAGTAAAAAAGACTGAAGATTAAATTGCAAGGGAGTGAATGAGTTGCGTTGTCCAGCCTGTTTTCATAATGGTACAAGAGTATTGGATTCACGTCCGGTAGATGAGGGACGCTCTATTCGAAGAAGAAGAGAGTGTGAAAGTTGTTTAAATCGATTTACGACATTTGAACGAGTAGAAGAACCACCTCTTATTGTTGTAAAAAAAGAGGGAACACGAGAAGAGTTTAATAAAGAAAARATTTTACGTGGATTAATTAAAGCGTGTGAAAAAAGACCTGTATCGTTAAAACAATTAGAAGAAGTAACACAAAATGTGGAGCGTGAACTTCGTAATTTAGGAATATCAGAAGTGAAAAGTGATATGATCGGTGAAATCGTAATGGAAGCACTTCGAGATATTGATGATGTTGCTTATGTACGATTTGCCTCCGTATATCGTCAATTTAAAGATTTAAATGTATTTATTGAAGAATTAAAAGATATACTGCAAAAAGAACGAGAATAAAGTGAAACTTTGAGCCCGCAAATAGTGGTGAAAAAGAGCTAGAAGCGAAAGCTATTAGCTCTTTTTCACTAAGGAATTATATACGTAGAATGGAAGAAAGAAAGGAATTGCAAGGATGGAAAAACAGTCATGGATGGAGCTATTGCCAATTGATCGTTATAAAGTAAGTGCAAAAGGGTTGCTGCATAGTTACGATCGGAAGGTATTAACGACGTTATATCAACCATTAGTGGGTAGCAAGGCTTTTAGCTTATACATGACGCTGTGGGGAGAGCTAGAGCAGGATCGTGTATTTGGAAAAGAGAATACACACCACTCTCTTATGGTGACAATGCAAATGCAGCTTCCTGAAGTATATGAAGAACGGATGAAATTAGAAGCAATTGGGCTTTTAAACGTATATATTAAAAAAGAAAAAGATATTCGAATGTTTATATACGAATTGCAGCCGCCGTTATCACCAAAACAATTTTTTGATGATATTGTCCTGAGCATCTTTTTGTATAATCGATTAAGCCGTGCAAAATATAATCAAGTTAAACAATATTTTTTAGAAGAAGAGTTTGACTTTGCTTCTTATGAAAATGTTACACATTCCTTTAATGATGTATTTGGGTCTTTTAATCCAGGGCAATTTGAGCATGCGCAAGAGGAACTTCGAATTCCAAGTAGCGCAGTTATGCCGGGCAATGAAAAAGGAACTGCCCCACAACTTTGGAACGATTTCTTT
Source organism: Bacillus sp. 05T22 (assembly GCF_056396765.1). NCBI lineage: Bacteria > Bacillati > Bacillota > Bacilli > Caryophanales > Bacillaceae > Bacillus > Bacillus sp. 05T22. The sequence goes on along the minus strand of NZ_JBFTMC010000003.1, from coordinate 114,138 downwards.
GATTTTTCTTTATTTGTAGAAGGGTTATCGACTCTTGTGCCGCGAAAAGCGATTACGGACCAAGTGCGTGAATGTGTTGTTACACTCTCTTACGTGTATGGTGTGGATGTGCTGTCGATGCAAAGTATTGTGCTTGGTGCAATGACAGAATTGCAAACGATTGATATGGAAAGGCTTCGGAAAGGAGCGCGTGATTGGTATCAATTTGAAAATGGTCAAGCGCTCCCAGTGTTAAGTGAACGAGTACAGCCTCATGCTGCACGTACGATGAAAGAGAAAGAGCCGTCTACGCAAGAAGAGATGCTTATTAAACAGCTAGAAGAAATTTCTCCAAAACAATTGTTAAAAGAAATTTCAGGCGGGGCAGAAGCAACGAAAGCAGATTTGCAAATTGTAGAAGAAGTAATGATGAACCAAAAACTAACGCCAGGTGTGGTCAATGTACTTATTTATTATGTAATGCTGCGTTCGGATATGAAGCTTGCCAAAACATATGTTGAGAAAATTGCGGGGCACTGGGCACGAAAAAAAGTAGGTACGGTATCAGAAGCGATGGCATTGGCGAAAGAAGAGAATCGCCAATATCAAGAATGGGCTGAAACGAAGAAAAAGGGTCATACTTCGAAGAAAACAGTGCGGAAAGAAATGGTGCCCGATTGGTTGAAAGAACAATCCAAGGAACAACCAAAAGAACAGCCTAAGGAACTTACGAATGTGGCGGGAAAATCGAGCAAGTTAGAAGAAGAACGAAAGAAATTGGAAGCAGAGTTAAAAAAATATAAGCGTGATTGATAGAGGAGAATGAACGCTCTTTGAGGTGAAAGAATGGAGCATATTCAAAATTCATTTGCAAAGTTAATGCAAAATGAGAATTTTAAAAATAGATATGAAGTGTTAAAAGCGGAAGTTATGGCTCATCCGCGTGTGAAAGAGTTTGTAGAAGAACATAAAGGTGAAGTGACGACTTCCATGATAGAGCGAAGTCTTGTGAAACTGTATGAATACATTGGACAAAGTGTTGGATGTGCAGATTGTCCAAACTTAGAATCATGTGAAAATATGATTCAAGGGTATGAGCCGAAACTGATTATTCAAGGTAAGATGATTGATATTCAATATGATCGCTGCGTAAGAAAAGTGGCTTATGATGAGCGGAAGAAATATGAAAAGTTAGTTCAAAGTGTCTATATGCCAAGTGATATTTTACAGGCTTCTATGGAAAATTTAGATCCATCAGATTTAGAACCGCGAATTGAGGCGATTCGTGCAGCGAATGAATTTTTAAGTGCATACGAACCTGGAAAAAAAGTACAAGCGTTATATTTCTACGGTAAATTTGGTGTAGGGAAAACGTATCTCTTAGGAGCGATTGCGAATGAATTAGCCTTAAAAAAAATAAGTTCAATGATCGTATACTTACCAGAATTTTTACGAGAAATTAAAAGCTCACTGCAAAATAATACGATAGGTGAAAAGATTGATGCGGTGAAGCGTGTACAAGTATTAATGTTAGATGATATTGGGGCGGAAGCAATGTCAAGCTTTGTGCGTGATGATGTGCTTGGTGCTATACTGCAGTTCCGTATGCTTGAAAACTTACCGACGTTCTTTACGTCTAATTTTGACTTTAAACAGCTAGAACATCATTTAACCTACACACAGCGTGGAGAAGCAGAAGAAATGAAAGCGGCGCGTATTATGGAGCGTATTAAGTATTTGGCAAAGCCAGTTCCAATTGGTGGGAAAAATCGTCGTCATACGTAAAGAGTGAGCATACTGCTTGCTCTTTTTTTGTTTCTTCAGTATATGTTTGAAATTTCATACGAGCTTGTATCATTTTTTTTCTAGTCCCTTAATATATATAAAATTAGCAAGGATTGTAGAGTGAAGCGGGAGAAGGTATTGCTACTTAGCGCCTAGCTTTCGTGAACTGGACTCTTATGGGGGCTTGAGAGAAAGTAACTCCGTAGAGCGGGATAAAAGGGGGGACAAGAGTGATTGAAATCTGCTTCGAAGAAAAAAATGATGCTGCGCACGTATATCAACAACTGATAAAGAGAACGGAAAAGCTATATAAAGAAACAAGTGTTTATTTATATGAACAAAAGGTAACGATTCATATACCAATATGCGAATCGAATTATATTGAGAAAGTTTTAACACCAGTACTTCTTTATTTTATTGTTAATATAAAACAAAACGAATGGCTTCGTACTATTTTAAAAGAGAAATTTTTTTATGAAGAACAAGAAGAGTGCCATCAAATTTTACATATGGCACATGCTATCTTAAATGGAAAACGAAAAGGAATTGCCCGTGATCTAACACGTAATAAAATTGAAGTCCGTATTATGTCTTCTTTAAAAGGATGGCTCTGTGACCCGCTTTCTTTTTCTTTTTCATCTTATATTCGTTTTCGCCTCCGCGCATATAGGGAGATGGTACACCGACTTGCGGAAGTGGCGATCGATGAATATAAAATGGAGCAAGAATATCAAATGTTTGTAGAAATGCTAAGGCAACAAGTGAGCAGCCGAAAATCACGTTTACCGTGTCTACATCTTGTATTTGATGAAAGTTTTATTTTTTATGATGAAAAGGGAATACGTTTAAAACAAGAAAAATTGGTTCAATATATAGAAGAGGATTTACTAAATAAGCAGGGCGTATATATTGACACGAAGGTAATTGCACCGCTTCTTTCTATTGCGCCGAGAATGATTTATTTGTACACGAAAGAGCAAGATCACAATATGATTGTTACCCTTCAAAATGTATTTCAAGAACGAGTTCAGTTATGTGCACTGCATGAATTTGAACACAACGTGAAAAATTTAAAAAATAAAGGGAACGCCCTTGATTTTCTAAGTTTTTGAGCATATAATTACCTACATAAATGAAATATATTGAAATGTTACGATGAGGACATGAGTGATTTACTACGATTTTCAGAGAGGGAAGCCTTAGGGTGCGAGCTTCCTAGTACGGGTTTATTACTTACCACCTCTAAACTTTAGCAGTGAACATTTTTTCTAGTAATTGCTAACGGCCAACACCGTTATGTTGAACTTGAGCAATTGACAGTTTAGTTAATTGGAACAAGGGTGGAACCACGAATTCAACACTCGTCCCTTTTTACGGGATGAGTGTTTTTTATTTTGAGAAAAAAAGGAGTGACCAGTGATGGCAGATGTAGTTAAAATTACTTTCCCTGATGGAGCTGTGAAGGAGTTTCCAAAAGGAACAACAACTGAAGAAATCGCAGCTTCTATTAGCCCAGGCTTAAAGAAAAAAGCTGTGGCTGGAAAATTAAATGATGAGATGATCGATCTTCGTACACCAATTGAAGAAGATGGTGCAGTTTCAATCATTACATTAGATTCTGAAGATGGCTTATACATTTTACGCCACTCAACAGCCCATCTTTTAGCACAAGCGTTAAAACGCTTATATAAAGATGTAAAACTTGGTATTGGTCCAGTAATCGAAAATGGTTTCTACTACGATATCGATATGGAAGAAGCAATTACAGTTGAGGACTTCCCAAAAATCGAAAAAGAGATGCAAAAGATTGTGAACGAGAATTTAGAAATCGTTCGTCATGAAGTGCCACGTGCGGAAGCACTTCGCCGTTATGAAGAAATTGGCGATGAACTAAAATTAGAATTGATTAACGATCTTCCAGAAGATGCGGTTATTTCAATTTATGAACAAGGCGAATTCTACGACCTTTGCCGTGGGGTTCACCTTCCATCTACAGGGAAAATTAAAGTGTTTAAATTGTTAAGTGTTGCAGGTGCTTACTGGCGTGGCGATAGCAATAATAAAATGCTACAGCGTATTTATGGTACTGCATTCGTGAAGAAAGCAGAATTAGATGAGCATTTACGTATGCTTGAAGAAGCGAAAGAGCGTGACCACCGTAAATTAGGTAAAGAGTTAAAATTATTTACAAATAGCCAAAAAGTAGGACAAGGTTTACCGCTTTGGTTACCAAAAGGTGCAACAATCCGTCGTATTATTGAGCGTTACATTGTTGATAAAGAAGCGAGCTTAGGATATGACCACGTATATACTCCAGTATTAGGAAGCAGAGAGCTTTATGAAACTTCTGGTCACTGGAATCACTACCGAGATGGCATGTTCCCATCAATGGAAATGGATAATGAGGAATTAGTACTTCGTCCAATGAACTGCCCTCACCATATGATGGTGTATAAAAACGATATCCACAGCTATCGTGAATTACCAATTCGTATTGCAGAGCTTGGAACAATGCACCGCTATGAAATGTCGGGTGCACTATCTGGATTACAACGTGTACGTGGAATGACTTTAAATGATGCGCACATTTTCGTTCGTCCAGATCAAATTAAAGAAGAATTAAAACGCGTTGTAAACTTAACTTTAGAAGTATATAAAGACTTCGGTTTAGAAAATTATTCATTCCGCTTATCTTATCGTGATCCAGAAGATACTAAAAAGTATTATGCTGACGATGAAATGTGGGAAAAAGCACAATCTATGTTAAAAGAAGCTATGGATGAAATGGGTCTTGAGTACTATGAAGCTGAAGGTGAAGCTGCATTCTACGGTCCAAAACTTGACGTTCAAGTTCGTACTGCACTTGGAAAAGACGAAACACTTTCAACTGTACAATTAGACTTCTTACTTCCGGAGCGCTTTGAATTAACTTACGTTGGGGAAGATGGTAAACCTCATCGTCCAGTTGTTATTCACCGCGGTGTTGTATCAACTATGGAACGTTTCGTTGCTTTCTTAATCGAAGAGTACAAAGGTGCATTCCCAACATGGTTAGCGCCAGTTCAAGTACAAGTAATCCCAGTTTCTCCGCAAGTACATTTAGACTACGCGAAGAAAGTACAGGAAGACTTGCAACGTGCTGGTATCCGTGTGGAAGTGGATACTCGTGAAGAGAAAATCGGTTATAAAATCCGTGAAGCACAAATGCAAAAAATTCCGTATATGCTTGTAGTAGGTGACAATGAAGTTGCTGAAAACGGCGTAAACGTACGTAAATACGGTGAACAAAAATCAGAAACAATCGCATTAGATGCGTTTGTTGATATGATTAAAGTTGAAGGAAAACGCTAAGGAAAAGGCGCGGCATGCCGCGCCTTTGTTTTATGGATAAGGGGAACAAAAATTAGAAATAATAACCAAACAAGACTTATCATAAAAAAGTATTGCATGTATTCGTGTTGTTTGTTACAATATTTCTTGTTGTTAGTAAAATGCGTCTTCTTGACAGACGTTATATCCTATGGTAAACTCATCAAGGATAATAGAATATTGTTTTGTAGAACAAGTAGAAGCACCCGCTTCTCACCTGATTGACGCATACGCAGTTAGCAGGTAAATGTCTTTCTTACTTAAGATTGTACAAGTGTGGGTGTCCGTATGCCCACACTTTTTTGTTTGGGTTCTATGACTACAAACGTATTCTAAGAAAACCTTGGAGGTGGCTTACTATTAGCAAGGATATGATGATTAACGAGCAAATTCGTGCACGTGAAGTACGTTTAGTTGGTGCGAACGGTGATCAACTTGGCATCAAGTCTCGTAATGACGCTTTAGACTTAGCTGCAAATCTTAATCTTGATTTAGTATTGGTTGCTCCAAATGCGAAACCGCCAGTATGCCGCATTATGGACTACGGTAAATTCCGCTTTGAGCAACAAAAGAAAGAAAAAGAACAGCGCAAAAATCAAAAAGTAATTAGCATGAAAGAAGTTCGTTTAAGTCCAACAATTGATGAACACGACTTTAACACAAAACTTCGTAATGCTATCAAGTTTTTAGAGAAAGGCGACAAGGTTAAAGCGTCAATTCGCTTTAAAGGACGTGCCATTACTCATAAAGAAATCGGTCAACGTGTTTTAGATCGCTTCTCAGAAGCTTGTGCTGAAGTTAGTACAATCGAATCTAAGCCTAAAATGGAAGGACGTAGTATGTTCTTAGTTTTAGCACCGAAAAACGATAAGTAATAGATAGAGGAGGAAATACCTATGCCTAAACAAAAAACTCATCGCGGCGCTGCAAAGCGTTTCAAAAAGACTGGATCTGGTAAACTTAAGCGTTCACACGCTTACACAAGCCATTTATTCGCTAACAAATCTACGAAAGCTAAACGTAAACTACGTAAAGCTGGTGTAGTAAGCGCTGGTGACTTCAAACGCATTCGTCAAATGCTTGACAACTTAAAATAAGTTCGGCTGATATATAGAACAAATAGGAGGTAATATTATGCCAAGAGTAAAAGGTGGTACAGTTACTCGTCAACGTCGTAAAAAAGTTATAAAATTAGCAAAAGGTTACTACGGTTCTAAAAATACATTATTTAAGGTTGCTAACCAACAGGTTATGAAATCTTTACTATATGCATTCCGTGACCGTCGTCAAAAGAAACGTGACTTCCGTAAATTATGGATCACTCGTATCAACGCAGCTGCTCGTATTAACGGTCTTTCTTACAGCCGTTTAATGCACGGTTTAAAAGTTGCTGGTATCGAAGTTAACCGCAAGATGCTTGCTGACTTAGCTGTTCATGACGAAAAAGCTTTCGCTGAATTAGCAACAGTTGCAAAAAACAACTTAAACTAATTGTTCAAAAACCTTAGAAGAATTTTCTTCTGAGGTTTTTTTATTGTTTGGAGCTGCTTTTATAATTAATATAATCGTTCAATAATTTGTGATATATTTCGCAAATTATTGTCATAATTCAACTGCCTCTCGTTTCTTCTATTATATTAAGATGAACTTGTAAGAACTTTTTGTATCTATAACTAGGAGGCGTTTACATGAAAGCAGCAGTTGTAAATGAGTTCAAAGAGAAGTTAGAAGTGAAAGAAGTTCCAAAACCAAAAGCTGGACTTGGTGAAGTTCTTGTACATATTGAAGCATGCGGCGTTTGCCATACAGATTTACATGCGGCGCACGGTGATTGGCCGGTAAAACCGAAACTCCCACTAATTCCAGGACATGAAGGTGTTGGAGTTATTGAAGAAGTAGGGGAAGGTGTTACTCACGTAAAAGTTGGTGACCGGGTTGGAGTACCATGGCTATATTCAGCGTGTGGTCATTGTGAATATTGTTTATCTGGCCGTGAAACGCTTTGCTTAGATCAACATAATGCAGGTTACTCAGTTGATGGTGGTTATGCAGAGTATTGCGTTGCAGCAGCTGATTATGTTGTGAAAGTACCGGATAACTTAGAATTCGTTGATGCAGCACCGCTATTTTGTGCCGGTGTTACAACATATAAAGCATTAAAAGTATCAGAAGCAAAACCTGGCGATTGGGTTGCGATTTTTGGTATCGGTGGCCTTGGGCATTTAGCTGTTCAATATGCAAAAGCAATGGGATTACATGTTGTTGCTGTTGATACTGTAGATGATAAATTAGAGCTCGCCAAAGAACTTGGTGCAGATTTAGCCGTGAATCCACTTAAAGAAGATGCGGTAGCGTGGATATTCGAGAAAGTAAAAGGTGTGCATGCATCTATTTGCACAGCTGTATCAAAACCGGCATTTGATCAAGCGTACCGTTCTATTAGACGAGGTGGCGCGTGTGTAGCAGTAGGGTTACCACCAGAAATGATGGAAGTACCAATCTTCGATACCGTCTTAAATGGCGTGAAAATTATTGGCTCTATCGTAGGGACAAGAAAAKACTTACAAGAAACATTGCAATTTGCCGCAGAAGGAAAAGTAAAAGCAATTATAGAAACACGTCATCTTGATGAAATTAATGAGATTTTTAGTGAAATGGAAGAAGGAAAGATTAATGGACGTGTTGTACTTGATATGACAAAATAAGTATAAAAGCTATAACAATATAGAAGAATATACAGTAAAAAAGTCGGAGGATTTCCTCTGGCTTTTTTACTGTCGTTTAAAGGCATCTTTCCTAGTAGAAACGACACTGCTATAATGGAAAGATGATATGGAAGTTTCATCATATGTAGATGATGTCTGAAACGTATTGATGATTTAGGGACAAGCTATTTTATAAGGGGCTAGGAAGCTAATTAGATAATAAAGGGTAGGATTTTTAAAGCTTACAATAAATATGAGATGAAACAACATTGTTTTTATGCGATGTTGGAGGAGGAATAGAATGGATTTACTACAGCTATTTAAATTACAAAAAGAGTTAGATGATCGTATTGTGAAAGAACATGATTTACAACCGAAGAAATTATTAAAAGAAAAAATGCTAGCACTCCTTGTTGAAATTGGAGAACTTGCAAATGAAACACGTTGTTTTAAATATTGGAGCAAAAAACCAGCAGCTGAACGTGAAGTTATACTTGAAGAATATGTAGATGGTCTGCACTTTATTTTATCGATTGGAATTGACCTAGGAATTGATAAAAACTTCCTATTTTATAAATGTGCTCAAACGAACAAAACACAAGTTGAAATTTTCTTAGACACGTATGCGAAAGTAATTCGTTTTACGGACCAACCGTCTATTACAAATTATATTGAACTATTTACAAGCTACCTTCGTTTAGGACAAGCTCTTGAGTTTGGTCAAGAAGAAATTGAAAAAGCATATTTAGATAAAAACGAAGTCAATCATCAGCGTCAAACACAAGGGTATTGATTTGTTTTTTTGAATATTTCAATTTAATTTTGTATAATGAAGTGAATGAAGAAAAAGGAGGGTGTTGGCAATGACAAAATTAGATTCGACATTGACAATGCTAAAAGAATTAACAGATGCACGCGGGATTGCAGGTAATGAGCGCGAACCACGTGAAGTTATGAAAAAATATATTGAACCGTTTGCAGATGAACTTTCTACAGATAATTTAGGAAGTTTAGTTGCGAAAAAAGTTGGGGAAGAAAACGGTCCGAAAATTATGGTAGCTGGCCACTTAGATGAAGTTGGCTTTATGATTACGCAAATTGATGACAAAGGTTTCCTTCGCTTTCAAACAGTTGGTGGCTGGTGGTCACAAGTTATGCTTGCGCAGCGCGTAACAATTGTAACACGTAAAGGTGATGTAACAGGTGTAATTGGTTCAAAACCACCACACATTTTACCAGCAGAAGCTCGTAAAAAACCGGTTGAAATTAAGGACATGTTTATTGATATCGGTGCTTCTAGCAAAGAAGAAGCAATGGAATGGGGCGTACGACCAGGGGATCAGGTTGTACCATACTTTGAATTCCAAGTGATGAAAAATGAAAAGATGCTACTTGCAAAAGCATGGGATAATCGCATTGGCTGTGCTATTGCAATTGACGTGTTAAAACAATTAAAAGATGAAAAGCATCCAAACGTTGTATACGGCGTTGGAACTGTTCAAGAAGAAGTAGGTCTTCGCGGTGCGAAAACATCTGCACATTATATTAAACCAGATATCGCGTTTGCTGTAGATGTTGGTATTGCCGGCGACACACCAGGAGTAACAGAAAAAGAAGCGCAAAGTAAAATGGGCGATGGGCCACAAATCATTTTATATGATGCATCAGTCATTGGACATACTGGGCTTCGCAATTTCGTAGTTGATGTGGCGGATGAATTAGATATCCCTTATCAATATGATTCTGTAGCTGGTGGCGGGACTGACGCAGGGGCAATTCATATTTCTGTCAATGGTATTCCATCTATGGCGATTACGATTGCAACTCGTTATATTCACTCTCATGCAGCAATGTTACATCGTGATGATTATGAGAATGCAGTGAAGTTAATTGTAGAAGTTATCAAACGTCTTGATAAAGAGGCTGTACATAATATCACATTTAATTAATAAGAAAAAGCGAAGGGGGTTCCCTTCGCTTTTTTATGTTTTACCATGCAGTTATTCTTGTTCTTGTGTCATTTTCATCAGTAATAAATTGTATATTTTTAAATCCGAAGCTGTCTGCATTTTTGTAAAGCAATTCGAGTTTTTCTTTATCTTTGCAGTAAATAACGGTATAACAGCTGTCCACTACGAAAAGAACGAGTTCACACTCACTTTCAACGAATTCTTCATAAGTTTCAATTTCTGAAACTTTGTCTTTCGGATATACTTGTAAATCAGCGAAAATAATACAATACACATTATTTACCAATAGATTTTCAAGGTCAGTACCTTCCATTATTTTATTATCTGTTTCAAAAAGGTCTCTCTAATCCAGCCGCAGTATGAGCCCCTAAAATAATTAAACGTGTAAGCTGCATCGCCATAAAGTGCGGCGTATAAATCATCCCTCTTTTTAACCACGACATAATCATCCCGATATGCGCACCTGTTACATAGCTAATGAGAATATCACGAGGAACCATAAGTTCGTCATCGTCTGGCTGTGAAATAGACAGACTTAACGTTAAATGTGTCTGAATCGTCTTCATCATTTTATAAGAATAGTTTCCGGCTGCTTTGTCTCCGAGCATTACGTTATAAAAGGTTGCATTCTCAGCGATGTGTTCAAATAAGGCTAGAAAAATTGGATTAGGTGAATCAAATGTAAGCTGAAAATCTTCTTTTGTTTGCTTTTTTGGCTTAATCACTTCTGATAAAGATGCTAACATCTCCTCTATACTCTTATCCAATAAATCGTACTTATCATGATAATGGCTATAAAAGGTAGCGCGATTGACAGGAGCACGCTCAGCGATATGCTGCACTGTGACATTTTCAAACCCTTTTTCGCCTACTAAAGCGACAAAAGCATCCTGTATCAATTGTCTCGTTCGTTTTACACGCGGATCGTTTGTATTTTTAATAGACATTTTATTTCTCCTTGCTGAATTTTATTTACTTAATCAACACAAATGTAGTTAATTGTTGGATAAACAACATACATACTTAAATTGTTGGTTGTAGATTCAAAATAATTATTTATAATTATAAAGGATATTCCTTTAGAAAACTGCACCGCTCGCATGCAAACAAGAATCTGTTTTGTTATGCAAAAGGTGTGCTTTTTTTTGGTTAATGGTTAACATAATTAACAATTAAAGAGTATAAACAAAAGGAATATAAATAGTTTAGTAAAAAAATTATATGCGATATAAGGAGAGGAAAGCAATGAATCAATTTCGAAGAATGGTGATTATTAATATTATCACATTAATTGTATTAGTTGGCGGCGGTATCGGCGGTTATTACTACTACAACCAATCTGAAAATTACTTGAAAACAGATAATGCAAAAATTGATGGAAAAGTGATTCCAATTGCATCACCAGTAGCAGGGAAATTAGCAGAATGGAAAGCCGAAGTAGGTAAGAGCTACAATGAAAACGATAAATTAGGTGCTGTTACTGTATCAGGACAAAATGGTGAGCAAACAATCGACGTAACAATTCCTCAAAATGCAACAGTTGTTCAATCCAACGCAACAACAAATGCGTTTGTCGGAGCAGGTAGTCCAATTGCATATGCATACGATATGAACGATTTATGGGTAACAGCAAATATTGAAGAAACAGACATTGATAGTGTACAAAAAGGTCAAGAAGTAGACGTATATGTAGATGCATATCCTGATACAACATTAACAGGAAAAGTAGAACGAGTTGGATTAACAACAGCAAATACGTTCTCTATGTTACCATCAAGCAATGCAACAGCAAATTATACGAAAGTAACACAAGTTGTACCAGTTAAAGTTTCTTTAGATCATAGCAAATCAGTAAATATTGTTCCTGGAATGAATGTGACAGTTCGCATTCATAAGTAAGGGGGGGGAAGATAAAATGTCCTCAGGTTTAATTGTAGGATATGCATTATTTTGTATCATCGTCTTCTTCCTTGTAAATCGTCTTTTAAGAAAGAAAAAAACGAACGCGGGAGAAGAACAAGTCCCAGCCGTAAGTAAGATAGAAACAACGCAATCAGAGCAAGAACCTTCAAATGTAGTCGAATTAGAAACAACAAAGCAAGAAACATCAAAACTTGAAAAAGAAGCACCGAAAAAGCAATTGCCGGTAGAGAATGTCAATGTAAAAGCAGTTGTAGCAGTATTAATTCTCGGTATGTTCGTTTCGATTTTAAATCAAACAATCATTAATGTTGCTTTGCCACCATTAATGAATGAATTCAACGTATCAACTTCAACAGCGCAATGGTTAATTACAGGATTTATGCTTGTGAACGGGATTTTAGTGCCAATTAGCGCCTTCTTAGTTTCTCGGTTTACGTATCGAAAATTGTTTGTAGCAGCTATGCTATTCTTTACAGTCGGCTCTATTATTTGTGCGTTATCTGGAACCTTCACAATGATGATGATAGGGCGTGTAATTCAAGCGGTAGGCGCTGGTATCTTAATGCCAGTTGGTATGAATATTTTCATGACTTTGTTCCCGCCGCATAAGCGCGGAGCTGCAATGGGATTACTTGGAGTGGCAATGATTTTAGCGCCAGCTATCGGACCAACTGTAACAGGTTGGGTTATTGAAAATTATAGCTGGAACTTAATGTTCTACGGGATGTTCACTATCGGTTTAATCATCATAGTACTATCTTTAAAATTCTTTACACTAGCTCAGCCAGTTTATAAAATAAAGTTAGATATGTTTGGCGTTATTAGTTCAAGTATTGGACTTGGTAGCTTACTGTATGGATTTAGTGAAGCTGGAAATAACAGCTGGAGCAGTGCCGAAGTTGTGATTTCACTTATCATTGGTGTAATTGGTATAGCATTATTCATTTGGAGAGAGATGACGACGGATAACAAAATGCTGGATTTACAAGTGTTTAAATATCCAACGTTTACTTTTACATTATTAATTAACGCCATTGTAACAATGGCATTATTCGGAGGTATGTTACTACTTCCTGTATACCTTCAAAATATTCGTGGCTTTACGCCAATTGAATCAGGTCTCCTACTTCTTCCAGGATCATTAATTATGGGGATTATGGGACCAATCGCAGGTAAGTTATTTGATAAGTATGGTATTCGCCCGCTAGCAATAGTTGGATTAGCGATTACGACATATGCAACGTATGAATTTACGCAGCTAACGATGGATACACCATATAGCGTCATTATGACGGATTATATTATACGTTCATTTGGTATGTCATTCATTATGATGCCAATTATGACAGCAGGTATGAACGCACTGCCGATGAAATTAATTTCTCACGGTACAGCAACACAAAATACATCTAGACAAGTAGCAGGTTCAATTGGTACAGCAATCTTAATTACAATTATGACGCAGCAAACAACCAATCACGTAGCGGATTATGGGAATATGATAACAAAAACAAATCCAATTTTAGTTGATAAAGTGCACGGAATGGGACAAAGCTTGGCATCCGTAGCTGGATCAGCACAAGCTGGAGATGCGATGAGCTCACAACTATTATTCGGGCAAATTTCGAAGCTGTCTGCGATTAATGGTATTAATGATGCTTTCTTAATTGCAACAATATTAGCGGGTATTGCCTGGGTATTATCATTATTCTTGCCATCAGGCAATAAGCCGAACCGAAAAGCAGGGAATTAATTTTCTCTGCTTTTTCTGTGTTCTTATATTCTAAAAAACTACATCGGCAGAGACATCAATTGATAGAAAATAGCTCCCAGTACTCCTGCCGAACAAATGATAATCCCCATATTGCGAATGCTCTTAATTTGATTACGTATCCCGCTTATACCTGCCAATAAGCCAGCTAAAGCGAAAAGAATCCAGTACAGGACAGTTGGAATTGGTAAGATCTTATTGCCATCAATCCCCATTCCCCAGAAAATAAAAGGCATAGCGACGAATGAGAAACAAATAATCCCCATTGTAATAACAAGTAGCTTTCGATACCTGACTCCTGCTATAACTAAATAAATTCCACCAACTATTCCACATGATACAAGTACGGGCATAAAGAAAACCCACAGAAAGCTTAATATTTGCATATTATAAATTCCTCCTAATTTGTAAGTTGTATTTTACAATAAAAGGTTTATTTAATAAAAGAAAGAAGAAGTATTGATAATGATATGAAGTAGCATAGCTGGAATGATAGATTTTGTTTGTTTATATAACAATGCGGCAAATAGTCCAGTAATAAATGCACTCACCATCACACCAACTGAATATGTATGAGCGATGCCAAATAATAGACTGGATAAAAGCGCAGCTGGCCAAAATGTAAACTTCTCTTCAAAGAAACGTAAAAGCAATCCCCTGCATACAAGTTCCTCATAAATAGGTGTAATGATTCCGACTGCGAGAACTAATAGAAATTTATAGTGCTCTAAAGTAGCGAAATCTAGCACATCTAGCTGTTCTTGTAAGGATTCAGGGAATAGTTTATCTAATATAAAGAAGTCGATAAAAGCACCAATCACATAATAAATTAGTACATAGATGTACATGCGAAAAGTTTTTAAACATTGAAAATCAACAGCTGGTAAAACAAGTTGTCTAAGTGGCTTATACTTCATCGTGTATAGTACCAAAAAGAGTAGAGCTACGAATTCATAGCTAATATTTTTTAACGATTCAAGTAAAGGTGCATTTGTATTTTGGTTAGCTTGCTCATACAACCAAATTGGAAGTATGGTAAAAGCAGAATTTATGAGTGGAAAACAGAAAAAGAGAACTAACAAAATCCCAAGAAATTGAAGCCATGATGTTTTGGTCCAATGATCTAACTGTGTACGTATTTGCAAAGCTATACTCCTTTTTCATTTAATAGATTAAAGTTTCAATTTATCACGTTATTTGTGGGCAGTAAGACTCCACGCCTCAAGATTCAGAGAGAAACAAGGGAGATAGGTGGGGGATGAAGAAAACCCCCACTGATTAAAGTTTCGCTTTACAAAAACGCTAGCGTATTATTCATAATATGAAATAGCATGGCTGGAAGGATGGAGTTTGTTCGTTTACATAAAATAGCCATCAATAGCCCCATAAGGAAAGTTACAACCATAACGCCGAGTGAGTATGTATGAGCAATACCAAAGATTAAGCTCGTCCCAATTGCAGCAATCCAAAATGGAAAACGTTCTGAGAAGAAACGAAGGATGATACCCCGGAAAATAATTTCTTCAAAAATAGGAATGAAAATTGCAGATCCAATAATTAATAAAATTCGATATTGCTTTAGAACATCCAAGTTTAAAGCTGATGCTTGTTGCGTTGTCGCATCAGGAAATAGATGTGTTAAGATTAATGAATTCAAGACGATATTTAAGATGAAGAAAAGAACTAAGTATACGTAAGTACTCACTTTTTTTAGTGCCTTGAAATTGAAGGCGGATGATAATAACTTTTTTGCTGGTTCATACTTATAGATGAATAACAATAAAACGAGCAGTTGTAATAAAGTGCTCGCAGTATTTCCAAGTGATTCATATAGAGCAATTGTCTTTTTATTTGTAATGCCTTCACTATAAATCGTAAGCGGGAGTAATATAAATAAGCCGCTTAGTAGTCCTGTTCCAAAAAAGGCAAATAAAGAAGAACCCAAAAATTGTAACCAGGACATAGAGTGTTTTGGACCGTATGTAAGTTGCGTAGTCGCTTGCATATATCGAATCTCCTCTTTATATTTATATATAAAAATTATACACATTTAGTTTCGGTATGTCATTGTCTAATATTACATAATAATCAGACATTTAAAGTTAGAAATGAATGATTAAGAAACAAAATGGAAAAGTACTACATTTCGTTATTGATTGATAGGATGGACTCATCAAAGGTATTTATTCAAAAGTATTTAATTTCTTTAGACGACGCACATGAAGAATGTATGGATGATATACAGTTAGTTATTCGGGGGAACATTGAAAAATAGAATATAGTCTGATATAAATTATTTTTACACCCACAGTCACATCAGGTGAAGAGGGAGAGAAGAAAACAGATTACCGAAAAGTGTTAAATGAGGAAGTGTTTGAAGTTGTTGTAAAATCATAAAAGAGGTATCGCTATGTAGCGGTGCCTCTTTTTATAATTCAATTTATGATTATCCTAATTCCATTCACTTATATGTGTGATGGGTGTTGTATGGATTGCCAATCCGGTATATTAAAAATATATTACTGGTTAACAAATTCGCTCTGTTCTTTTTTTTTATTTACAGAAATATGGGCATAGGACGTGGCTTGTGTTTGTAATTCGCGAGCTACCATTTTGTCTAATTGCTGAATTGCTTTGAGAGCTTTTTCATAAGAAATTGTCCGGTAGTGATGCACTCCGCCTGGCTCTTCATCTGCTTCGTCCGCCCACTTAATAATATTTTGTAGAGGTGTTCTTTCAATTGTTTGTTCTACTAGAAAAGAATCGGTATGCAGGAGAATAGCAACAGAAATTTCCTTTGCTTGCTTCGGGTGTTCTCCTAATCGGATTAATAATTTATGAGCTCTTTCCGCTCCTTTAATCGCATGTATATCATTCTTTTTATACAATTCATAGTCCCATTCTCCACCTGTGTACCATGTATGATGTCCTATGTCATGAAGAAAACCAGCCTTTGTTGCCGCATCGACTGAGGCGTGATGCTTTTTGGCTAAGTGAAACGCATGGTAAGCGACTGCAATCGCATGGACCATTCCAGAACGGTTGACATATTTTTGTGTGATATGATGTTGAAAAATTTGTTCAAGCGTAATACGGTGCATAAAACATTCACTCCTTTTATCTATTGATGTATATAAAGAAAATCGATAGGTTTAAATGTATTTTGAACATTGTACTCCATCACGTTATGTTAGTAAAGTAGAAATGTTTAGGAGGAGAGAATTTTTTATGCATATAAAAATCACCTTCGCTCATGCCAAGGTGATTTCCTATTCTTTATTTTTTTAGCCCTTGCTCAAGTGTTTCTAACATCTCATGTTTTCCATTTTCGTTGGCATTTTGCCAAATGACTTCAAATAAAACACCAAGCCCTGGAAGCATTTTTTCTTCACCACTTTGAATTGCTTCTACAATTGTCTCTTGTAACTCGCCCTGCGTATTTCCTGCAATGTTTGCTAATACAGCACCGCGTAGATTAAAGTTCATTCTTTTCACCTCTTCTTCTGAATTGAAACTGACGTTAGTTTTTGTTCTTTTTTATGTAAATATGTATGAAAAATAGGCTATAATGAGAAGACAAGAAGAGAGGGAATACATAGAATGAAAAACATTGATTCAGTACAAAATCCGCGTGTAAAGCAGTGGAAAAAGCTACAGACGAAAAAAGAGCGCGATAAAAAAGGTTTATTCTTTGTAGAAGGATTTCATTTAGTAGAGGAAGCTTTAAAAGCAGGAGTTATAACAGAACTTATCGTCTCAGATCAGACAGATCTTCCGAAAGATTGGACGGTTACTGATGTTGAAATGTATATTGTGCCGGAAGCAATTGTAAAGGTACTTCGTGAAACAGAAACGACGCAAGGTGTATTTGCTGTTTGTGAGAAGCGTGAGAAAGAAATCGCTCTTACAGATGGGAAATTTCTATTATTAGATGGTCTACAAGACCCAGGTAATTTAGGAACAATTATTCGTACAGCAGATGCAGCTGGTATCCAGGCCGTTGTGCTTGGAGAAGGATGCGTGGATGCTTATAATAGTAAAGTGCTCCGCTCTACACAAGGTTCGATCTTCCATTTACCGATTGTAAAAGGAAGCTTAGAAGAATGGGTAGATAAGTTAAAAGAAAAGAACGTTCCTGTATACGGAACAGCGCTTGAAAACGGAGTTCCATATGGTAAAGTAACGCCGACAGGAAGTTTTGCATTAATTGTAGGAAACGAAGGAAATGGTGTACGCCAAGAAATTCTTACAAAATGTAATCAAAACTTGTATATTCCGATTTATGGCGGGGCAGAATCATTAAATGTTGCGGTTGCTGCTGGAATTTTAACGTATTATTTACAAAGCCCAGTTGCGAACAGGTAAAAAACTTCTTATAATAAATTGAAGTACATGTTCATGATGAACATATAATAAAAGTGAAATAATGAAAAGACGTTGATAGAGAAGAGTAGCTTGCAAAATCGCCATATAGGGAGAGAGTGCCGTAGACTGAAAGCATTCTTATGGTAGACGGAAGTGAATTCACCTCTGGAGTTGACGCCAGGACCATTGATATGTAAAGGCGTTCCGGCCAAAGTTGGCCGTTATAACAATTAAGTGGGCAGACTTGTTCTGTCAATTTAGGGTGGTACCGCGAATTTACCTCGTCCCTTTTTAGGGAGCGAGGTTTTTTTATTTTTAAAATTAGGAGGGTTCCAAATGGAAGCACGTTTAAAAGAGCTAAAGCAAAAAGCGTTAGAGCTGATTGAAGAAGCGAAAGAGCTAAAAGGCTTAAACGATGTACGCGTTGCGTATTTAGGAAAAAAAGGTCCAATTACAGAAGTGTTACGCGGCATGGGGAAATTATCAGCAGAAGAGCGTCCACGTATGGGAGCATTAGTAAATGAAGTACGTGAAGCAATTCAAACACGTTTAGAAGACAAAATTAACCACTTAGAAAAAGCAGTAATCGAAGAAAAATTAGCATCTGAAACAATTGATGTTACATTACCAGGTCGTCCTGTAGAAACAGGCTGCCACCATCCATTAACAGCGGTTGTTGAACAAATTGAAGATGTATTTATCGGTATGGGATATGAAGTGGCTGAAGGAACAGAAGTAGAGAAAGATTACTACAACTTCGAAGCGTTAAACTTACCGAAAGATCACCCAGCGCGTGATATGCAAGATACATTCTACATTACAGAAGAAACGTTACTACGTACACATACATCTTCTGTGCAAGCAAGAACAATGGAAAAGAATGCAGAAAAAGGCCCAATTAAAATTATTTGTCCTGGTAAAGTGTATCGCCGCGATGATGACGATGCGACGCATTCACAYCARTTCATGCAAATTGAAGGTCTTGTAATTGAYAARAAYATTCGCATGAGTGAYTTAAAAGGTACAYTRCAAGTATTCGTGAAAAAGATGTTCGGTGAAGATCGTGAAATYCGTCTTCGTCCAAGTTTCTTCCCATTCACTGAACCATCTGTWGAGATGGATATTTCTTGTATGATGTGTCACGGKAAAGGTTGCGGCACTTGTAAAGGRACWGGCTGGATTGAAATTTTAGGYGCAGGTATGGTTCATCCGAACGTACTTGAAATGGCTGGTTATGATTCAAAAGAATATCAAGGTTTCGCATTCGGTATGGGTGCAGAGCGTATCGCAATGTTAAAATACGGCGTTGATGACATTCGTCATTTCTATACAAATGATGTACGTTTCTTACAACAATTCAAACGAGCGTAAGGGAAGGAGAGGATAAATATGTTCGTATCATATCGTTGGTTACAAGAGTATGTAGATATTAAAGATGTAACGGCACAAGAACTAGCAGATAAAATCACGAAAAGTGGTATTGAAGTAGAAGGTATTGAAGTATTAAATAAAGGTGTAAAAGGTGTTGTCGTTGGTCACGTATTAGAATGTGAAAAACACCCAGAAGCTGATAAATTAAGTAAATGTCTTATCGACATCGGTGAAGAAGAGCCGGTACAAATCATTTGCGGTGCTCCTAACATTGCAAAAGGTTTAAAAGTACCAGTTGCGAAAGTTGGCGCTGTTCTTCCTGGTAACTTCAAAATTAAAAAGGCAAAACTACGCGGTGAAGCTTCTCATGGTATGGTTTGTGCATTGCAAGAGCTTGGCATTGACGGAAAACTAGTTGCGAAAGAATATGCAGACGGTATCTTCATTTTCCCAAGCGATGCAGAAGTTGGTGCAGATGCACTTGAAATCTTAAACTTACACGATGAAGTGCTTGAGCTTGGCTTAACACCAAACCGTGCAGATTGCTTAAACATGTTAGGTGTTGCATATGAAGTAGCTGCTATTTATGGCCGTGAAGTGAAGCTTCCAGCTAGTGACTTACAAGAAATAGCAGAAAAAACTTCTGACTATATTTCTGTAAGTGTAGAAGCAACAGAGCAAAACCCATTATATATCGCAAAAATGGTGAAAAACGTAAAAGTTGGTCCATCACCAATGTGGATGCAAACTCGCCTTATGGCAGCGGGCATTCGTCCAATTAGCAACGTAGTTGATATTACAAACTACATTTTAATTGAATACGGCCAACCATTACATGCATTTGACTATGATAAATTAGGTTCAAAAGAAATCATTGTTCGTCTTGCAAAAGAAGGCGAAGCAATTCAAACATTAGATGATCAAGAGCGTAAATTACATGATCATCACCTTGTTATTACAAACGGCACAAAAGCGTTAGCGGTTGCTGGTGTAATGGGCGGAGCAGAATCTGAAGTTGACAACGATACAGTAAACGTTCTGATCGAGTCTGCATACTTTGCAGGGCAAACAGTGCGCCGCACATCAAAAGACTTAGGTCTTCGCAGTGAATCAAGTGCACGTTTTGAAAAAGGAATCGACCCAACACGTACATTTGAAGCAATTCAACATGCAGCTGCTTTAATGGCAAAATACGCTGGCGGAGAAGCGCTTGAAGGTGTAGCAGAAGTTGATAACTTACAAGTGCAAGAGCGCACAGTGTCTGTGACAGCTGAAAAAGTAAACCGTGTATTAGGTACAGAAATCTCTGCAAGTGAGATGGGTACAATCTTCACAAACTTCAAGTTCCCATTCACAGAAGTAGAAGGAACATTCCATGTGAACGTACCAGCACGTCGTCCTGATATTACAATCTCAGAAGACTTAGTAGAAGAAGTAGGTCGTCTGTATGGTTACGATCATATTCCAGTTACATTACCAACTGGTACAATGACACGTGGTAAATTAACAGCTGCACAAACAAAACGCCGTAAAGTACGTCGTTACTTAGAAGGCGCTGGCTTATATGAAGCAATTACGTATTCATTAACAAGCGCTGACAAAGCGAAACAATTTATGGTTGAGCCGAACGAAAAAGCACCTGTTAACCTTGCACTTCCAATGAGTGAAGAGCGCAGTCAACTTCGTTTAAGCTTAGTACCACAATTGCTAGAAGCAGTTTCATATAACAACGCTCGTAAAAATGACAGTGTTGCATTATATGAAGTAGGTTCTATCTTCTTACCAACAGAAGCAGGTGAACTTCCGAAAGAAGAACAGCATCTTGCTGGTGTTATGACAGGTCTTGCTCTTCATCATGCATGGCAAGGTGAGAAGAAAGTCGTTGACTTCTTCGTTGCAAAAGGTGTGTTAGAAGGATTATTCGACGGACTTGGCGTTGCAAGCAATATCACATATGCTCCTGCAAAACGTGAAGGTATGCACCCAGGACGTACAGCCGATATCTTACTAGACGAAGAAGTAATTGGTTTCATCGGTCAGTTGCACCCAGAAACGCAAAAACAATTAGATGTGAAAGATACATTCGTATTCGAACTATCTCTTGTAAAAGTATTCGGTGCAGACGTAGAAGAAACTTACTATACAGCAATCCCGCGTTTCCCATCTATGACACGTGATATGGCTGTTGTCGTAACGACAGATGTAAAAGCAGGCGAAATGAAGCAAGTTATTAGCGAAGCGGGCGGAGAACTTCTAAAAGAAGTAACACTATTTGACTTATACGAAGGTGAGAAAATGGAAGAAGGCAAGAAGTCACTTGCATTCTCTATGAACTACTTCGATCCAGAACGTACATTAACAGACGAAGAAGTAACAGAAGCACATAGCCGTGTATTAACGGTAGTAGAAGAGAAGTTTGGTGCGGAGTTACGTAAATAATTTTTACATGTGAAAGAGAGGATCATCACTCATGATAAGAGTGATGATCCTCTTTTTTTATGAAAAGAAAAAATCAATGCAACCAAATACTAGTTTTTTGTATCTAATAGGGTGTAAAGAACATGAAAACAATCGTATATTGAAATTAATTAGCAAGGGGGTTCTTGAATGGGAAAGTTAGAAGCCTTGGTGAAAAAGGCGAAAAAGGGAGATGGGGAAGCTTTTGTTTCTCTTGTGCAACGCTATGAAGATGGTAGACGAAACAGGAAAAGAATATAAATCAAAAGGGTATAGTCAGGATGTTGAGAATGGTAAAACGATTGTCTATGTTAATTTCTCGATTACTTCTTATGACAAAGCGAATACATTGAAGCTCCAAATGAAGAAGTTTGGAGAAATAGAATTAGTTAGGAAATAAAGTGAAAGATATAAGACAACTTGCATCTTTCCTACGAATGTAGTACATTAATTTTAGTTTAACAAAATGAAAGACGATGATAAGGAAAAGTAGTATATACTATAATCCATAGCGAGTCAGGGGCGGTGAGAGCCTGATGAGGCGGTATATGTGAAGAACACCTTGGAGTTGCTAACCGAAATTGAAGCTTGTATTCAAGAGTAGACTTAGACGGGAATCCGGCCTGTTACAAACCGGGAAGTATGTACATACATACGAGTTAAAGTTGGTCTTTATGACAAATTGGGTGGTACCGCGAAGTTTAACCTTTCGTCCCTTTATGGATGAAAGGTTTTTTTGTATTCAAATATATCAGCAAAGGAGAATTTCACTATGGAAAACACATTAGTAAAAAGTCTGTATAGAGATACAGATAAATACGTAGATCAAAAAGTACAAGTATCAGGTTGGATTCGTAACTTACGTGATTCAAAAGCATTTGGTTTCATCGAATTAAACGACGGTAGCTTCTTCAAAAGCGTTCAAATCGTTTTCGATACAGAATTAGATAACTTCAAAGAAATTGCGAAACTTCCACTTAGCTCTTCAGTTAAAGTAGAAGGTAAAGTAATTGCAACACCTGGAGCAAAGCAACCATTTGAAATTAAAGCAGAAAAAATTGATATCGAGGGCTTATCAGATTCTGATTACCCACTTCAAAAGAAACGTCATACGTTTGAATACTTACGTACAATTGCTCATTTACGTCCAAGAACAAATGCATTCTCTGCAACATTTAGAGTGCGTTCTATCGCGGCATTTGCGATTCACCAGTTCTTCCAAGAGCGCGGTTTTGTACATGTTCATACACCAATTATTACTGGTAGTGATACAGAAGGTGCAGGCGAAATGTTCCGCGTAACAACACAAGACATGAATAACGTGCCAAAAGGTGAAGATGGAAAAGTTGATGAATCAAAAGACTTCTTCGGCAAAGAAACAAACTTAACAGTAAGTGGACAACTTAATGCTGAAGCTTATGCATTAGCGTTCCGTGATGTATACACATTCGGACCTACATTCCGCGCAGAAAACTCAAACACAACTCGCCACGCAGCTGAGTTCTGGATGGTTGAGCCTGAGATTGCATTCGCTGAACTTGAAGATGTAATGGATCTGACAGAAGATATGCTGAAATATGCAATGAAATATGTACTAGAGCATGCACCAGAAGAAATGGAATTCTTCAACAGCTTTGTTGATAAAACAGTTCTAGAGCGCATGAACAACGTAATTAACTCTGACTTCGGCCGTATCACATATACAGAAGCAATTAAAGTGCTTCAAGAGTCAGGTGCAGACTTCAAATATCCAGTAGAATGGGGTATTGACTTACAAACAGAGCACGAAAGATACTTATCAGAAGAAATCTTCAAACGCCCTGTATTCGTAACTGACTATCCGAAAGACATTAAAGCATTCTACATGCGTATGAATGATGACGGTAAAACAGTAGCTGCTACTGACCTTCTCGTTCCTGGCATTGGTGAATTAATCGGCGGAAGTCAACGTGAAGAAAGAATGGATGTTTTAGTAGACAGAATTAAAGAATTAGGTATGAATGAAGAAGACTACTGGTGGTACTTAGAACTTAGAAAATACGGCGGCACAAAACACGCTGGATTTGGCCTAGGTTTCGAACGTTTCCTAATGTACATCACTGGTATGGCTAACATTCGTGACGTAATTCCATTCCCAAGAACTCCAGGTTCTTCGGAGTTTTAAGATGGTAAAAAAGCGAGAGCAATTGCTCTCGCTTTTTTTATATTGAAGCCTTTCTCTCGCACAGCTGAGGTTGCATTGGATATGGATGCCGCAAAGCGTCTATGGGATATTAGTGAAGAGCAGACTCATCTCTCAGGAAAATAGAACTAGCGTTAATAGAAATGAAAGTGTAAGAGTGACTTTATACTGATTGGATCGGCAGTATATATTTTGATTATTATGCTGTATAGTTTCTCGCCTCTAAGTAAAAAGTAACGCGAAGGGGTGAATAAAATGGGCAAAAAGATTAAAAAAGATCCTTCTAGAGCAAGTCTTGGTTCCTCGCAAGTCGAAGGGCAAGGAACTACAACAAACGAAACGGGTTCTTTTAAAGTATCTTCATCAAATAAGAGACAAAAACGAAGCTAAACATATAAATAAGAGTAGTCATGTCGACTACTCTTATTTATATGTTTTTATTTTGTTTAGTTCATTTATATATTGTCGATACTGAAAAATAGTTATTTTTTCAGTAAACGAAATGCTTTTTCTGTATTTGCAAAGTGAAGTTTCACAAACTCAGGAAGTCGTTCTTTTCCAAGTTTTTGAATCAATTTAGCCGCGGCAATATCAACTTGCTTGCCTGCCCCCTTCGAAAGTGGCATACCCGCTTTTTTGCTTAGTTCATCAAACTGTTTTACGAATGAGTAGCGAGCTAAAATGGAGGCTGCTGCAACTGCTAAATGGACACTCTCGCCTTTTGTTGCAAAATACACGTTTTCACGCTGGACTTCTTTTTGTTTTGTTAAGTATTTATAATATGTATCAGGTTGTGTAAATTGGTCAATTAGGATGCCTTCTGGCTTTGTCGGCGCGATCTTTTTTAGTAAATTTGTAAGAGCTTTATTGTGTAAGAGCGCTTTTAGTTTACCTTGATTGTTCCCTTTTTCGAACAGTTCGTTATATTTTTCATTATGCAAAACGAGAGAGCTGTAAGGAACAACGCTAAGTAGTTGCTTTGCAATTTCAGCAATTTGCGCATCGTTTAAATTTTTAGAGTCTTTTACACCAAGTTCTTTTAACAATGGAATTTGCTTTGCATCTACATATACAGCAACAACTGTCATCGGTCCGAAGTAATCTCCAGTACCTACTTCATCGGATCCTGCTATAGACATTGTTCCAATGGAAGAAGGCGGGGCATAGCAGTGTGAATTTGCCGTTTTTTTAACAGAAGATTTAGGTGCTTGAGAAACATTTTGCCAACGTGCTGCTTCTTCTAGAGCACGAGTACCTTGAAACATTACTTTGCCTGATTTATAGGCTGTAATTGTACAAGATGGGACTTTTGCCATAAAGACACCGCCTTGCGGAACTTTCGGTGCAATTGCTTGTTTATATTGCTGTTTCATATCTTCAATTGTTCTAGAACTTGTTTGGATTACGATAGAATTTGACAAAGTAGTCGCTCCTTTTTTATATTGTTATTTTTATCATATCGGATTGTTCTTTCTGTTTCCATATTATGATGGTTCATGGTATGATAAACTTTAGGATTCTGTACGTGATTGGAGGCCGGTGAGTTGTCACAACAAAAGGGAAATAAAAGTCGAATTAATGTAGAAATCTATGGTCAACAATATTCAGTTGTTGGCGATGAAAGTACAAGTCATATCCGCATGGTAGCAGCGATTGTGGATGATAAAATGCGCGAACTCAATGCCAAGAATCCTTCGCTTGATACGAGTAGACTAGCGGTATTGACGGCGGTAAACGTCATACACGATTACATAAAATTAAAAGATGAACATGAGAAATTGAAAGAAAGTATGACAAAAAAAGGAATGGAATAACATGATTGATATTATTATCATTTTACTGCTTGTTATGGGATTTTTCCTCGGTTTAAAAAGAGGATTTGTCCTGCAACTTGTAAAGTTAACAAGCTTTATTATCGCATACCTTGTTGCGTACTGGTACTGCAAAGATTTAGCACCAACATTTGAGAAATTTATTCCATATCCATTTGATAAGAACGTATCTGTTCCAGAATGGATTGATGCGAATAATATCGAAGCAGTATTCTATCAAGCAATTGCGTTCATTGTATTATTTATTATTACAAAAATCGCACTTTCATTGCTTGGGAATTTGCTGAATATGTTTACAGAAATCCCAGTTATAAAACAGGTGAATGCGTTTGCTGGGGCACTTCTTGGCTTTTTAGAAGTGTACATTATTTTGTTTGTCTTAATTATTATTGGAACAATTCTTCCGATTGAACAAGTACAAACGCCACTGCAAAAATCATCAATCAGCAAAATAATTGTAGACGATACACCGATTCTTTCTGAAAAAGTGAAGGAACTATGGCAGACAGGTAGCAAAGTATAACTTCTCTTTTCTCGGAAAGAGAAGTTTTTTTCTATGAAAGAAAGGTGGGGCAAGAATGAAAGTGAATAAAAAACAAGTGATTAAATTACTAGAGACAATCGGCCTTTTTATGGAGCTTAAGGGCGCAAATCCATTTAAAATATCCGCATTTCGTAAAGCGGCAGCAGCATTAGAAAGCGATGATCGTAGTCTTTCTGAAATTGAAGATTTCACAAAGATTCCGGGCATTGGAAAAGGAACAGCGACAGTTATTCAAGAATATATTGAAGCTGGAACTTCAGAAGTATTGCAGGAACTTGAAAAAGAAGTGCCGAGTAGCCTATTACCATTATTAAAATTACCGGGGCTTGGTGGCAAGAAAGTAGCAAAGTTGTACAAAGAGCTTGGCATTATTGATATGGAAACATTGCAAAGGGCTTGTGAAGAAAATAAAGTACAGGAATTAGCAGGGTTCGGTAAGAAAACGGAAGAGAAAATATTAGAAGCGATTGCTCAAGTTGGATCTCGTCCAGAGCGTTTACCGATTGCAATGGTCCTACCTATTGCCGGGGAAATAGAAGAGAAATTGTCGAATATCCAGGAAATTGTTCGATTCTCTCGCGCTGGTAGTTTACGACGCGTTCGCGAAACAGTGAAAGATTTAGATTTCATCATCGCAACGGCAGAGCCAGCAGCGGTACGTGAACATTTATTACAGTTTGATAATATGATTGAAGTCATTGCAAGCGGTGATACAAAAGTATCCGTTCGTCTTCAATATGAATATGATATTTCGATTGATTTCCGTCTTGTAAAACCTGAAGAATTTATTACAACTCTTCATCATTTCACAGGTTCAAAAGATCATAACGTAAGAATGCGCCAAATTGCGAAAGATAAAGGTGAAAAGATTAGTGAGTACGGTGTGGAAAACTTAGAAACGGGAGAAGTGAAGACGTTTGAAACAGAAGAAGCATTCTTTGCTCATTTTGGATTGCCGTTCATTCCACCAGAAGTACGTGAAGATGGAAAAGAGGTCGAATTAATTAAAGAATATCCGAATTTAATTCAGTTCTCTGACATACAAGGTGATTTACATATGCATACAACATGGAGCGACGGTGCTTTTTCCATTGAAGAAATGGTACAAGCGTGCCGCGGACGTGGGTATAAATTTATGGCAATTACTGATCACTCGCAATATTTGAAAGTAGCAAATGGTTTAACGAAAGAGCGTCTTCGTGAACAAGGAAGAGAGATTGAGCGCATTAACGAAAAATACCCGGATATCACAATTTTACGCGGAATCGAAATGGACATTTTACCAGATGCAACGCTAGATTTTGATGATGAAGTATTAGCAGAACTTGATTATGTAATTGGTGCAATCCACTCTAGTTTCTCACAAGACCGTGAAACGATTATGAAACGTTTGCGCACAGCAATTGAAAATAAGCATGTTACAATGATTGCCCACCCAACAGGTCGTCTCCTTGGACGACGCGAAGGGTATGATGTAGATACAGATTTACTCATTGAACTTGCGAAAGAAACAGATACAGTTTTAGAGTTAAATGCGAATCCGAACCGATTAGATTTAAGCGCAAAATTACTAAAGCAAGCGCAAGATGCTGGTGTGAAAGTAGCAATTAATACGGATGCTCATACACTTGAAATGTTAGAAGATATGGAAACAGGTGTAGCGGCAGCACGTAAAGGCTGGATTCAAAAAGATACCGTGATTAACACATGGGATATGAACCGTTTATTAGATTTTATTAAACGGAATAAGTAACACAAGGGGGACAGGCAACTTATGTTAGAACGAACGTTGCGTGTATTAGAATATAACAAAGTAAAAGAACAATTACTTGAGCATGTTGCTTCTTCACTTGGTCGTGATAAAGTGAAGAGCCTTGTGCCAAGTACAGATTTTGAAGAAATTGTAGAAATGCAAGAGACAACGGATGAAGCAGCAAAAGTCATTCGCTTAAAAGGACATGTGCCGCTCGGTGGGATTTTTGATATTCGTCCAAATGTAAAACGTGCGAAAATTGGAAGTATGTTAAGCCCACATGAACTTCTTGATATTGCAAGTACGATGTATGGTAGCCGCCAAATGAAGCGATTTATTGAAGATATGGTCGATAATGGCGTAGAGCTTTCAATCTTAGAAACTTATGTGGCGCAAATTGTGTCTTTATATGATTTAGAAAAGAAAATTACAAGCTGCATTGGTGATGGTGGCGAAGTAGTTGATAGTGCCAGTGATAAACTGCGCGGCATTCGTAACCAAATCCGTACTGCGGAAAGCCGCATTCGTGAGAAACTTGAAAATATGACGCGATCTTCTAATGCACAGAAGATGCTATCAGATGCAATCGTAACAATCCGTAATGATCGCTATGTAATTCCTGTAAAACAGGAATACCGCGGTGTATATGGTGGTATTGTTCATGACCAATCGGCGTCTGGACAAACGTTATTTATTGAGCCACAAGTCATTGTAGAACTAAATAACGCATTGCAAGAAGCACGCGTGAAAGAAAAACAAGAAGTAGAGCGTATCTTAATGATGTTAACAGAAGAAGTAGCATTAGAAGCAGATACTGTATTAGCAAACGTAGAGGTTATTGCGAATCTTGATTTCATTTTTGCGAAAGCATTTTATGCAAAGCGAATAAAAGCTACAAAACCAATTGTAAATAATGAACGCTATATGGATTTAAGAAAAGCGCGTCATCCGCTTATCAACCCGGAAATTATTGTGCCAAACGATATTATGCTTGGTAAAGACTTCACAACAATCGTTATTACAGGTCCGAATACAGGTGGTAAGACAGTTACATTAAAAACAGTTGGTATCTGTGTATTAATGGCGCAATCTGGCCTTCATATTCCAGTGTTAGACGAATCAGAGATTTGTGTGTTTAAAAACATTTTTGCTGATATCGGTGATGAACAATCGATTGAACAAAGCTTAAGTACGTTCTCCTCACATATGGTGAACATTGTAGATATTTTAGAAAAAGCTGATTTTGAAAGCTTAGTATTATTCGATGAATTAGGTGCCGGAACAGACCCGCAAGAAGGGGCTGCGCTTGCCATTTCAATCTTAGATGAAGTATATAACCGCGGAGCGCGCGTTGTCGCAACAACGCATTATCCAGAGCTAAAAGCATATGGTTACAATCGTGAACAAGTTATTAACGCAAGTGTTGAGTTTGATGTAAATACATTAAGCCCAACGTATAAATTATTAATCGGTGTACCAGGACGCAGTAACGCTTTTGAAATTTCCAAACGCCTTGGATTATCTGATCGCGTGATTGACCGTGCTCGTAATCATATTAGTACAGACACGAATAAAATCGAAAATATGATTGCGAAGCTAGAAGAAAGTCAAAAAAATGCAGAGCGCGAATGGAACGAAGCAGAAGAGCATCGTAAACAATCTGAAAAACTTCATCGTGAATTACAGCGTCAAATCATTGAATTTAACGATGAGCGTGATGAGAGATTATTAAAAGCACAAAAAGAGGGCGAAGAAAAAGTAGAAGCTGCGAAAAAAGAAGCAGAAGGCATCATTCATGAACTGCGTCAATTGCGTAAAGCGCAGCTTGCAAACGTGAAAGATCATGAGCTCATTGAAGCGAAAAGTCGTCTAGAAGGGGCAGCGCCAGAGCTTGTGAAAAAACAAAAAGTAAAAGTGAAAAACACAGCGCCAAAACAACARTTRCGAGCAGGYGATGAAGTRAAAGTATTAACGTTCGGTCAAAAAGGACAGCTGCTGAAAAAAGTAAGCGATAATGAGTGGAACGTTCAAATTGGTATTCTGAAGATGAAAGTGAAAGAATCCGATATGGAGTACATTAATACGCCACAACCGGTTGAGAAGAAAGCAGTCGCGACTGTTAAGGGAAGAGACTATCACGTTTCCTTAGAGCTTGACCTTCGTGGCGAGCGTTTTGAAAATGCGATGATGCGCGTTGAAAAATATTTAGATGATGCACAGCTTGCGAACTATCCTCGCGTATCAATCATTCACGGTAAAGGAACAGGAGCACTTCGCCAAGGTGTACAAGATTACTTGAAGAAGCATCGCGGCGTGAAAAACTACCGTTACGGTGACATGGGCGAGGGAGGCCTAGGCGTAACAGTTGTCGAATTAAAATAGCACAAAACCAAGCAAAAGGGGAAACCATTATATGTTTATGGACAAACTTGCAAAAGTATTGTTAGCTTGTTGCGGAATATTTTTGGTGATTGGGGTTATTTATTTAGTGGTTTTTGCGAAGTAAAGGAGCGTCAATCTCGGCATCAGTATACCGCCTGAGATTGACGCTTTTTCTTTTCGGATAATCTATAAGAAAAAAGGAATATGACATGAAAATTAACCAATTTATAAGCGAAGCATTATCCTGCTCAAGGCGAGAAACAGACCGCCTTATTAAAGCGGACCGCGTGGAAATTAACGGTGAAGTGTGTACGCACGGTGCGATTGTTACGGAGAATGATATTGTAACGATTGATGGCAAAACGATTGAAAAAGAGGACAAAGAAAAAATCTACATTGCCTTCCATAAACCAGTTGGCATTACTTGTACAGCTGCGGATCATATTGAAGGGAATATCATCGAGTATATCAATCATCCCGAAAGAATCTTTCCAGTTGGCCGCTTAGATAAAGCGTCGGAAGGATTGATTTTGTTAATGAATGATGGAAGGATTGCCAATCAAATTTTACACGGAGATCATGAGCATGAAAAAGAATATATTGTAACGGTCGATAAGCCATTTACAGATTGGTTTATTGACGGAATGTCCCGTGGCGTGAAGATTAAAGATGGAATAACGAAGCAGTGTAAAGTGACACGAGTAAATAGTTCTACATTTCGAATTATTTTAACGCAAGGAATGAACAGACAAATTCGTCGAATGAGCCGTGCTTTTGGATATACAGTAACAAAACTGAAGCGTGTACGAATTATGAATATTAAGCTTGATGGATTAGAGGCTGGAGAGTGGCGGAATGTCACAGAGCAAGAGTTACAGGAATTATTGAAGCAGTTATAGTTGTTTTTCTGTGTTTATTTTAAAAAAAATAAAACTATTGATTTTTTTTAAAATAGCCCATATAATAAAAAACAACAATATTCGACAATATATTTTATAAAAGTAATGATGAGGACACGAGTTATTTTTTACGATTCTCAGAGAGGGAAGCCTTAGGCTGTGAGCTTCCTAATACGAAAAGATATACTTACCACCTCTAAACTTCAAGAGTGAACGGCGTGATGCATTGTAATTCTTGACGGATAAAACCGTTATCAATTTACACGAGCTATAAAATGAGTTTATTTCGTTATACATTCATTTTATTAGAATAAGGGTGGAACCACGATTTCAACACTCGTCCCTTTGTTAGGGACGGGTGTTTTTTGCGTTCTTTTATAGGGGAAGTAGGATTGAAAGAGGAAATGTAACGAGTTTTTATTTCTGAATATTTTGTCTATTTATTAATTTTTAGGAGGTAAATCAAAGTGAAATTATCTTTAAAGTTATCTGAGATGTTTGCAATAAGTTTAATGTTATTTGCGCTATTCTTCGGCGCAGGTAATATGATTTTCCCACCAGCGTTAGGACAAGGTGCTGGAACAGATGTATGGATTGCGTTGCTTGGTTTTATCATTACAGGGGTAGGACTTCCTTTACTAGGGGTTATTGTCATTGCTTTAAAAGGAGATATCAATGAATTAGCAGGTCGCGTACATCCGTTATTTGCACTTGTTTTTACAGTTGTGATTTATTTATGTTTAGGTGTATTCGTCAGCGTTCCGCGTACAGGAACGGTTGCTTATGAAATGGGAGTCGCTCCATTTTTATCAAGTTCAGTAGCGGGCCAAGCATATCCACTTGTTATCTTTACATTCATTTTCTTTGCAGTTACTTTCTATTTAGCATTAAACCCTTCAAAATTAGTAGGGCGCATCGGAAAAGTATTAACACCAATTTTATTAGCTGTCATTGCAATTATTGTTATTAAAGCACTTATTACACCAATTGGAGAGTTCGGTGCACCGACAGAAACATACAAAGATCCACTGTTTAAAGGATTTATTGATGGATATTTAACATTAGACGGATTAGCAGCACTTGTTTTCGGAAATGTGGTTATCAATGCTTTAAAAGGAAAAGGGATTACAAATAAGAAAAGTATTGCGAAAGTAACAATCTTTGCAGGGATTATTGCAGCACTTGGCTTACTTATCGTTTACTTAGCGCTCGCTTACCTTGGGGCTTCTAGTGTATCGCTTGGAGTGGGAGAAAACGGCGGTGTTATTTTAACAAACGTTGTTCATCATTTATTTGGAAATTACGGCATACTACTACTTGGGGTAGCAATTGCGGCTGCATGTTTAACAACTTCTGTTGGGATTGTCGCAGCTTGTGGAGATTTTTTCTCAGCACTACTACCAAAGCTGTCTTATCAAAAGGTTGTTTTTATCTTCTGCGTGTTAGCATTTATGGTAGCAAACCTAGGTTTAACACAATTAAATGCATTAGCATTACCAATCTTAATAGCAATCTATCCAATTGGAATCGTATTAATCATATTATCGCTAATTGAAAATTACCTTCGTATCCCGTTGGCAATGTATGTGGGTGGTATTATAGGAGCATTTGTTATTAGCTTTTTCGATGGATTAAATAATGCACACATTCAAATTGCAGCATTAGCGCCGATTTTAGAAAAAGTTCCGTTTTATAGTGTAGGGATTGGATGGTTAATTCCAGGAATGATCGGTATGTTTGTTGGGTATGTCGTTTCTGCTTTTCGAAAGGGAGAGGTTGTCGTCGAAAAATGAGGAAAAGAGACTTTCATGTAAAGGAAGTCTCTTTTTGATAGAAAAGCCTACACACACATTTATAGGGGGATTTATCCTGTATTACTGCCTGTAAAAGCCCGATTGGTGGGGGATGAAGAAAACCCTCACTGATGAAAGTTTCACGTTATCTAAATCTATTATTCATTGATGAAGGAGTTTTTGAACTAAAAAAGACTGTCATTTTATTAATCCTTGTTTGTAACACCTATTCGGTTATAATATCGTCGTTCAATAAAGTTTGAGGAGGATTGTACATTATGAATAAAATGCCAATTGTTCTCCATGATGATCCTTTTGTAGCCCAGTACATGAAGGGGAAAAATGGATTGCTACATTATGGTTTCGTGAAAAACCACAATATTTAAAATTAATTATTTGATTTTTGAGAGGAATGAAAATCCTTATTTATGTACAGGTTTTTTCCATTGGACAGTGCTCTAAGACTGATCTCTAGATAAGAGTCTCATCTTCTACATTGTATAAATATATAACGGTCGTGCTAGATGAAGAGCTAGTTGTACCCGCAAAGCAATAATATGGTATAGTGAAACGAGGCTGTTTTTTGAGCCTCGTTTTTTAAATGCTTCCTACTAAATAGAAAGCATTCAAATGGAAAGGAAGACATTACATGCGATCAGAAGTAACTGTAAAGATAAAACCGAAATTTATAAAAGAAATTAAAAGTGGCTATCCACTTATTTTAAAAGATGCAATTCAAAACTTAAATGATATACGTGAAGAGGGGCAAATCATCAAAATTGTTGATGAGAAGAACCAATTTCTTGGTAAAGGCTACTACGGAAAGCAAAATAAAGGATATGGCTGGGTTTTAACAAGAAAAGAGCAAGAGCATATTGATCAAGCTTTCTTTGAAAGAAAAATCAAATCGGCGCTACATAAACGAAAAGGTTTTTACAAAGCGAATGATACAACTGCATTTCGTGTTGTAAATGGTGAAGGTGATGGACTTGGCGGTTTAATCATTGATTATTATGACGGTTTTTATGTAATAAGCTGGTATAGCGAAGGGATTTATTCATTCAAAAATGAAATCATTGAGGCTCTTCAGAAAGTAGCAAACTTCAAAGGAATCTATCAGAAGAAGCGTTTTGATACAAAAGGAAAGTATATTGAAGACGATGATTTTGTTGCTGGAGAGCGCGGCGAGTTCCCAATCATCGTGAAAGAGAACGGTGTAAACTTTGCCGTGTATTTAAATGATGGTGCGATGGTTGGCGTATTCTTAGATCAGCGTAACGTTCGAAAACAAATTCGTGACACATACGCGAAAAGTAAAACAGTGTTAAATATGTTCTCTTATACAGGKGCTTTCTCTGTATTYGCAGCGCTTGGCGGAGCGASWAAAACAACRAGTGTTGATCTTGCGAATCGTAGTTTAAGTAAAACAATTGAACAATTTAGCGTGAACGGCATTGACTATGAAGCACAAGATATTATTGTAGAAGACGTTTTCCATTACTTTAAATACGCAGCGAAGAAACAGATGAAGTTTGGCATGGTTGTATTAGATCCACCAAGCTTTGCACGGTCTAAAAAATATACATTTAGTGCAGCAAACGACTATAAAAACCTATTAAAAGAAACAATCGCCATTACAGAAAACAACGGTATTATCGTTGCTTCTACAAACTGCAGTACATTTGATATGAAAAAATTTAAAGGTTTTATTGATACAGCGTTCAAAGAAATGAATGGCAAATATAAAATATTAGAAGAACATTCTTTGCCAGAAGATTTCCGTACGATTGACCAATTTAAAGAAGGCGACTATTTAAAGGTTGTTTTTATTGAAAAAATTAAAGGATAATTAAAACATATCAGCATTTTGACAAAGGATATCGACTTACAGATAAAAAACGATATAAGAAAAGGAGCTCAATTTCAAAATGAGCTCCTTTTCCTATTGAACAATATGCTGCACTCTGCCAACTTGTCCGTCTTGTAAGCGCACTTTAATGCCGTGTGGATGAGACGATGAATTTGTCAAAATATCTTTTACAATCCCTCGAGTGAGTGTGCCAGTACGTTGATCTTTCTTTAAGACAATGTCAACTTCAAGACCTGGTGAAATGTTAGCTCGTTTTTGCCCGTTCATTTACACACCTGTACGTCTACGTTGGTTGTTTGTTTTCTTTGTTTGTTGATTTTGTAATTTTTTCGTTGCTTGACTTTGATTTGCAGTATTTGATCCGTTTCCATTTCCTTGCTTTTTCTTTGCAAGTTGTTCGCGCATTAAATCAGCTAAGCTTACTTTTTTATTTTCTGACATGGTAAAACTCCTTTATATTAGGTTAATTGTAAACAATAGTTGTGAGTTCCATCATAACATTGTTATGAAAAGAAATGAAGTCGGATTGAATTTTCATATAATTCTTTTCACCTTTATCGACTTCAGTTACAATTAAATTGTTAATGTTTGTAAAAAAAGGGGATAGAAGCATGTCACATCATATTTTACTCGTGGAAGATGATAGCGCGATTCAAGAAATGGTCGAGAAATATTTAATCAAAGAGGGCTTTCAAATAACAATTGCATCCGATGGAGAAGAAGGAGTTCTCACATTTCTAAAAGGCTCATTTGATTTAATCATTCTCGATATCATGATGCCAAAGCTAGACGGATTAGAAGTTGTGAGAATCATTCGCGAAAAAAGTGCTGTGCCGATTTTAATGATGTCCGCAAAAGATACGGATGTGGATAAGGCGGTCGGTTTAGGACTTGGAGCAGATGACTACATCTGTAAACCATTTTCTATGATTGAACTGGCAGCTCGGGTAAAGGCAAGCATTCGAAGATCTACAAAGTATTCAGCCACGGAGCAGAAAGAAGAAACGATTGAGATTGGTGATTTAAAAATTGATCTGATCAATTTCACTGTGCAAAAAAAAGAAAAACAGCTAAAACTGACTTTGAAAGAATTTGAGATTTTAAAACTATTTGTGAAGAATCAAAATCGTGTATTTACAAAAGCACAAATCTATAACCTGATTTGGAATGAAGAATATTATGGTGATGATAACGTGATTAATGTTCACATGAGACGGTTGCGTGAGAAGATTGAAGATGATCCTTCTAATCCAGAATATATTAAAACATTATGGGGCATTGGCTATAAGTTGGAAGTGATGTAGTATGATCTCTCTTTTAACGATCGTTATCTTCATATTATTAGGTGTTATTTATTTTCAATATAGAATACAGAAAAGTAAAAGTGCAAATGTACGCTATACATATGAAAAGTTACAGGATATTGTAAAGCAGCAAACAGGTGAGAAATTATTAGTTGTGACGGATGATAAAGAACTGCAAAAATTATTAGTAGCAATTAATCATTTATTAGATGCGAAACAAAAAACGAATGCTGATCATGCGAAGGTTGAAATTTCGATGAGAAAGATGCTTTCTAACATTTCACATGACTTAAAAACACCGCTCACTGTTATTCTTGGATATACAGAAATGTTAAATACAGATAAAACGATGAATAAAGAGGAACAACAAGCATTGCTAGAAAAGGTACATTTGAAAACACTCGAAGTCATGGAACTCATTCATAAATTCTTTGATTTGGCAAAGTTAGAGTCTGGAGATAAAGCAATCGAAATGACAAAGGTAAACATGAATGAAGTGTGCCGAGAAAAGATTTTATCCTTTTATGATTTATTGACGACGAAAGGGTTTGAGGTGCATATTGATATACCTGAGAAGAATGTGTATGCACTTGGAAATGCAGAAGTACTAGGTAGGGTGTTAAATAATTTAATATCCAATGCGATTGCGTATGGATATGGCGGAAAAACACTCGGTATTACATTAAGAGAAGATGATAGGTGCGTGTATGTTGAGGTATGGGACCGCGGGAAAGGAATTGATGAATCTCATATTGATAAAGTATTTGAACGCATGTATACGCTAGAGGATTCAAGGAACCGATTGTATCAAGGAAGCGGCCTTGGGCTTACGATTACAAAACGATTGGTAGAAGCTTTAGGCGGAGAAATTCATCTTTCCAGTACGCCGTATGAGAAAACAATATTTACAATTATGCTGAAAAAAATAGAGTTTTAGCTTGTAGAAAAGAGTATTCTACAAGCTTTTTTTGAACGTAAGGAATTTGTAAGGAATGGGTAAGAAAAAAGAGACTTTCATTGTCTATGATATAAAGTGAAACTTCCATCAGTGGGGAGGCTTTATCCCCCACTGATGGTTAGTTGAACCAATCGGGCATTTACGGGCAGTTTTATCTTCCTTCGAGTTAGGGAAATCTTACTGCCCGTTAATGCGGGGGAAGTATGAAGTGAAAGCGAAAGGGGAAAATGATATGTCCTATGTATTAAAAACAAATCAGTTAACAAAAGTATTTGAGGGGAAAGAAGTGATTTCTGGGGTTAATATGCATGTGAAAAAAGGAGAAATCTATGGCTTTTTAGGACCGAATGGTGCTGGTAAAACAACGATTATGAAGATGATTACCAATTTAATAAAACCAACGAGTGGGGATATTGAAATTTTCGGTGAGAAATTAACCGATACATCTTATGACGTGTTAAAACGAATGGGAACAATTATTGAATATCCAATCTTTTATGACAAATTAACAGCTAAAGAAAATTTATATTTACATTGTGAATATATGGGTTATTACGACAAGAAGGAGATTGAGCATGCATTAGATCTTGTCAATTTACACAACGTGGAGAATAAAAAAGTAAAAGATTTTTCACTGGGGATGAAGCAAAGGTTAGGAATTGCCAGAGCAATTTTGACAAAACCGGAGCTATTAATTTTAGACGAACCAATCAACGGTTTAGATCCAATCGGTATTAGAGAACTGCGCGACTTATTTAAAATGCTTTGCAAAGAATATGGAATTACTCTATTAGTTTCTAGTCATATTTTAGGTGAAATGGAGCAGATGGCAGATACAATTGGGGTCATTCAAAATGGAAAATTAATAAAAGAAGTTTCTATGAAAAGTATTAATGGTAAGCAAACAGAGTATATTGAAATTCAAGTTCAAGATGTGAAACGAGCAGCTTATGTTTTAGAAAATAAACTACGTATAACAAACTACAAAATTATGAGTGAGAGTATGATTCGCGTGTATGAAGTGACAGCGACGCAGCAAGCGATTTCTAAAGCGCTCATCATGAATGACGTAGAAATTGAAAGTATAAACAAAAAGCATAGTTCATTAGAAGAATATTTCTTGAATCTCGTGAATGGAGAGGGGATCCATGCTTAATTTAATGAGACTTGAGCTTATGAAATTTAAGTTGTGGCCGGTTATTAGAGGGGCATTCCTTGCAACTTTTATTATTTCTATACTTATTTCATTAATTATGCTTGATGGAGAAGTGAATAGTTATGATAGTGCATTTCAATTGATTGATCGTTTTCCACGAGCGGCATTTATGATTTTTGGAGCAAGTTTAATTGCCAAATTTATTATTCAAGAGTTTCAAAATAAGACGATGACGGTTATGTTCATGTACCCGATTAATCGTAAAAAAATGATGGCAGCAAAAATGCTTATCGTTATTTTGTTTACTTTATGCGCAATTATCATTTCAGAAATTATCATATTTAGTTTCGTTTATGTTGTGAATATATATTATCCAGTTATTACTGAACCATTAATGATATCTATTTTAGCCGAGAACGCGGTCAAATTATTTGTAAATGCATTAGCGACAACAGGAATTAGTTTAATCCCACTTTACTTCGGAATGAAAAAGTATTCAGTTCGGACAACATTCGTATCCGCAATTATTATCGTATGTTTAGTTACTGCTAGTTTGAATGGGGAAATTTCGGTTTTTGATTTTATCGTAATTCCCATTACATTAGCTTGTGTTGGTCTGTTGATTGCTTATATGGCAATAAGAAAAATCGAACAGGTAGATTTGTTTCAATAAGGTGAATCTAGAAAAATACGTCTTAAATCATATTAATGGAGGCAGTTAACATGTTTAAACTAATGAAGCTAGAATGGAGAAAACATCACTTATCTGGTTACTTTAGAGGAGTCGCAATTTGTATTGTAGCAATCTTTGCCGCAGTTGGTCTTATGGCATGGGGTTCTAAAGTTGATAGTGATTTAATGTTTACGGATTATGCGGGATTTATGTCTTTAGCGAATATTTTTATTAGAGTAACATTTATCATTTTTTCAGCTGTCATTTTATCACGTTTAGTCATTGATGAATACAGGAGTAAAACAATGCAATTATTATTTACCTATCCATTACAACGAAAAAAAATCATGCAAGCAAAGTTAGCAATTGTTTTTGGATTTTGTTTTTGCAGCATAATTGTTACTACTTTTATGATCAATGTGTTAACTTTCTTCTTAAATCCAATGATAGGATTCTTTGAAACACCTGTTACTATGGATCAAATCATTGCTACCATTCCAGCTACTTTTCTTAGCGCATTTATGATGGCTGGAATCAGCTTAGTTCCCTTATATTTTGGTATGAGAAAAAAGTCAACTCCTACAACGATTACGTCATCTATATTAATTGGACTATTGATTAATTCAACTGTTTCTAATGGGGAATTACAGATTAGTTTGTTTGACTTCATTGTAGTACCAATTGCATTTTGTCTATTAGGTCTTACAATTGGCTATCTTTCGTATCATAAAGTTGACAAAATGGATGTGGCTTAAATAAAGATAAGATCATGAATAATGCGTAGATTTAAAATGAACTGGGGAATAAAGAGTGAAGAAAATTATATTAGCTTCTATTTTAATGATTGTAATTGTTGGAGTAGCTTTTAGTCTCAAAGAAGTAGGGACAAAGAGTTTTGAAAAAGAAATCTCCTTTGCAGTAGATAGTGTGGAAGAAATAGAAATAAATAACGAAGATTGGGATGTTGAATTCAAAAATACGGAATCAAAAAAAATAACAATCACAGTTGAAGGAAAACAAAAAGATAAGAAAAATGATCCTGTAACAATTAAAAATGATGGGGAGAAAATTGTAGTTAGTCAGAAAGAGAAAAAGGAAGGTTTTTGGGGAGGATTCAGTTTTGGAAAGAACGGTACTATTTATATTTCCATCCCCAAAAATGGAGTAGGTACGATTAAATTGAATAATAGCTCTGGTGATATAAAAATGAATGATATAACGACTAAAAATATTGTATTTTCAAACGTCTCTGGTTCTGAAAAGATCGTAGGACTATCAGCAGAAAAAGGTATGTTTACATCAAAAACTGGGGAACTAAGTTTAAAAGATAGTTCATTAAAAGAACTATTCGTATCTTCTACTACTGGTGATAGCTATATGACAAATGTGAACGGCAATAATATGAAAATCACTTCAACAGATGGTGAAGTATCAATTAAAGATATAAAAGAAGGAAAAACATTACTTGTAGAAACAAAGTCAGGAGATATTGAGGTGTCTTATAAAGAAATTCCTACTTCATTAAAGCTTACTGCTAACAGTAATTCATCTGATATAGCAGTGAATTTAAATGGATTTAACAAAAAAACGAATACGGAAAAATCAAAAGAAGGCACGATTGGTGATGCATTAAATACACTAGAGCTCTTAAGCAAAAAAGGAACTATAAATATAAATTCATAACTTTGATTTTCTTGGATTTACTCATGAATCAATACGTATGAGAATGCCAGTGATTTACTCTATACTAAGTGCTGTTTTGATAGGAATAGCAACAGTGTTCAGAATAATAAATGCAATTAGGGAGGAATGGTTATGGATTTACTGGTACTTAATATAGTCGGTGGGTTTATAGCACTTTTAATAGGAGGAATCTTATATTACAGAAATCCAAAGCAGAAGGTTTTTTTGCTTTTAATGGCAATAGGGATAGTAAGCGTCATTATAACTGGAATTAGAATGTTTTTAAAATACATGATTAATTGCTAAGTTTTATCGTTATTCCAATTATATTAGTTTGTATTGACCTACTTGTTGCTTATATGCCAGTAAGAAAGATCGAATCGATTTGTTAAATAAACATAGATGAACTAGGGAGGGAATGAAATGCTGCAACTCATGAAGCTAGAAATGAAGAAATTTAAGCTTGGGTGGTATGTGAAGGGTACGATTATCGCAAATATATTGATGGTTGCGCTTTTGTTTTTTGTAGGCTATGTGTCACAAATTGAAGGAGGTTTAGAACTAAGAAATTCTCAAATGATGCTTTTAATGGCTAGTACAATGGTGAGAGGAACATTTATTGTCTTTGCAGGAGTATTAATTGCAAAATTAGTAATTGAAGAATATAAAAACAGAACAATATTGCTCATGTTTTCGTATCCGATTAATCGAAAAAAAATCATCGCTAGTAAGTTATTAATTACAGCAATGCTAACCTTTATAACAGTTGTATTATCTAACATTTTTGTAGTAAGTGTTTTCTTTATGTTAAATAGCTATATGTTAGTTATTCCGAATACAATAACGATAGATGCGTTGATTCAAGAAAGTATAAAAGTGGTTCCTTTTGCCATTGCAGCTGCAGGAACAAGTTTAATTCCGTTATACTTTGGTATGCGTAAATATTCTGTACCAACAACAATTCTCTCTTCCTTAGTTGTTGTGGCGATTGCATGTCAAAATCAACCAGAGTTTTCACCAGCGACCTTTCTCCCGCTTCAATTCGCGCTTGCAGCTATTGGGATTATAATTGCTTATTATGGGATTAAAAATATTGAGAACGAAGATATAGCAGCGTGACCAAAAGAAGTAAAAAAGAGTTAGCATGACGCTAGCTCTTTTTTACTTCTATGTTTTAGCCGTATTACTTTGTAATTTTAGAATGTTGACTTAAATACTCCTGAACTTCTGGAGAAATGTCAAAGCGGTTCGGTCCTTTATACTCGATAATAAAGTAATCGTTGTATAGAAAATAGTTTCACATGAAACAAGTTACAGAAAAAGACAAGGTATTTAGTCTCCTTGTCTTATTTAGCATTATAACATACTGCTACATTTTCGGAGCTTCCATACCAGTAGCATCCCATTCTTCTTTTGTAGGTCCATAAATACCCGGAACTTTCAAGCCAGCTTGGCGCATTAAAACAGTCATTTGACCGCGGTGATGGTTTTGATGGTTAATGAGAGTCATTAAAAATATAGAA
This sequence comes from Bacillus sp. 05T22, assembly GCF_056396765.1. NCBI lineage: Bacteria > Bacillati > Bacillota > Bacilli > Caryophanales > Bacillaceae > Bacillus > Bacillus sp. 05T22. Next base: position 71,891 of record NZ_JBFTMC010000003.1, on the reverse strand, counting down.
TTCGGCATGGGACGTCCAAAGAAATCGTTAATTGTTGTTAAATCTTGATCGGTCCACTGCGTTTGAATTGCTTCAACAAAAGCTGTGTTTACTTTACGGTAATTTTCTGCAATCGTCTTTGCGGAAGTTGGTACAGGAGAATCTTTTGTTTCCTCCTCAAACTGTAAACCTGTCCCTGACAGCATTACTGGAATCGCGGTGACGATATGCCAAGCAACTCTACCTAAAGTCCAATGACCAGGTGCAATCTCTTGAGTCAGCGATTCATCCGTTAATGCATCCAATACCTTTTGCGTAGAATCAGCCTCGTATTTCCACGTTTTTAAAAAGCCTTCAATTGTTTGATACATGTTATCCCCCCTATGGTTACATTCATAGGGTAAATTCGTGAAAGGAGGAGGTTTTTCCTTTGATAATATCCAACAGTTTAAAGTACTACTAAAAGATGTGGATGGTAAAGAGGTAGTAATTGATTTGGTGCGAGAAGAGAAAAATAAAAAATAGTGCATAAAAGGGGGAAGGCTTCTAAATGATGAGGAAGCCTTCCTTTTTCATACATTAGATAGATCAACTGAATTTAGATTATACAATCAAGACAAAAAATATAAGCCGAAAGAGAAAAAAGCTGTATGTAATAAATATTAGAATGTACATCTTGGCTCCCCTATACAATTAGAATAGATGCAAAAGATCTTGTAGGAGGGCTAGTACATATAGGGTGAGATTATAAATGAATAGTTGTGTAAGAGTCAGAATATTATGATTGTAACACTGTTATGACTATAATATAATGAAAATAATCATCATGAATGGACATTCATTTTATTTGTGTAAGAACAGGAAGGAGGAATGGGAATGGAGAAACCTTGGTTACAAAATTATCCAAAGGAAATTCCACATACAATTTCTAATGATATGCGGCCGCTCCATGTATATTTACAGCAGATGTCTTCTCGGTACCCAGAAAAGAAAGCGCTTCATTTTTTAGGGAAAGATATTACATTTGCAGTGTTAGATCGTAAGGTGAGACAATTTGCAAATTACCTTAAAAGGCTTGGTGTGAAAAAAGGTGACCGAGTTGCGATTATGTTACCAAATTGTCCGCAAGCTGTGATTGGATATTATGGTACGTTACTTGTAGGTGGTATAGTGGTACAAACAAATCCCCTTTATACAGAGAGGGAGTTAGAATATCAGCTCCATGATTCCGGGGCGAAAGTTATTCTTTGTGTTGACCTAGTTTTTCCGAAAGTCACCAATGTTCAATCTGCTACAAAGGTGGAGCACGTTATTGTAACCCGCATTGCTGACTTTTTGCCATTTCCAAAAAATTTACTCTATCCAGTTGTACAAAAGAAGCAAAGCAACCTGGTTGTAACAGTAACGGAAAGTGATACGATTCATGTTTGGAAATCGGTAGAAAAAGAAAGTGATGAAACGGTAGAAGTGCCGTGTGACCCTGAAAATGATTTAGCACTCTTACAATATACTGGAGGTACGACAGGTTTTCCGAAAGGAGTTATGTTAACACACAAAAACCTTGTATCGAATACACTGATGGGTGTGCATTGGCTATATAACTGTACAGAGGGAGAGGAAGTCATTCTCGGTGTTCTTCCATTTTTTCATGTGTATGGAATGACTGCTGTAATGAATTTGGCTATTATGCAAGGGTATAAAATGGTACTGGTTCCGAAGTTTGATATGAAAATGGTGTTTGAAGCGATTAAAAAACATAAAGTTACACTATTTCCGGGAGCTCCAACAATTTATATTGCCCTTTTAAATAGTCCTCTACTTCGGGAATATGATATTTCTTCGATTCGGGCTTGTATTAGTGGCTCTGCCCCACTTCCAGTAGAGGTACAAGAGAAATTTGAAAAGATTACAGGCGGTAAGCTGGTAGAAGGATATGGACTCACAGAATCATCTCCAGTTACACACGGCAATTTCTTATGGAAAAAACGTGTGCCGGGAAGTATTGGTGTTCCGTGGCCAGATACAGATGCACGCATTATGTCACTTGAAACAGGAGAATATTTGCCACCCGGTGAGATTGGTGAAATTGTAGTGAAGGGCCCGCAAGTGATGAAAGGATACTGGAATAAGCCTGAGGAAACAGCAGCGGTATTACAGGACGGGTGGTTACACACAGGTGATATTGGGTATATGGATGAAGAGGGTTTTTTCTATGTGAAAGATCGCAAGAAAGACATGATTGTTGCCAGCGGATTCAATGTTTATCCGCGCGAAGTGGAAGAAGTATTATATGAGCATGAAAAAGTGCAGGAAGTGGTTACGATTGGTGTTCCAGATCCGTATCGCGGTGAGACTGTGAAAGCTTTTGTTGTGCTAAAAGAAGGAGAAGTTTGTTCTGAAGAAGAGTTAGATCAATTTGCTCGTAAATATTTGGCTGCTTATAAAGTCCCAAAAGTATATGAGTTTCGGAGCGAGTTACCAAAAACAACAGTAGGGAAGATTTTACGCCGTGTCCTTATAGATGAAGAACAGAAGAAGAAAGAGGATGAGAAGACGGGCTAAAGGCCCTTTCTTTTTGAAAATATAGGATATAGGATTGACATTTTTTTAAATAGTCAGTATTATATGAAATATGAATGACCACTCATTCAGTCATCTTCTTGAAGGGGACAGTAAAGTGAAAAAAAATCGACCAAAATATAACCAAATTATTGATGCTGCGGTTATTGTGATTGCAGAAAATGGATACCATCAAGCGCAAGTTTCTAAAATTGCAAAGCAAGCTGGTGTTGCTGATGGAACTATTTATTTATATTTTAAAAATAAAGAAGATATATTAATATCCTTATTCCAAGAGAAGATGGGAGAATTTATAGAAAAAATTCGCCAAAAAACAGCAGGAATTGAAAGCGCTGTAGCGAAGTTATTTATGTTGGTAGAAACGCACTTCTTGCTGTTGTCACAAAATGATCCTCTTGCTATTGTCACGCAACTAGAGCTTCGTCAATCCAACCAAGAGTTACGCCTCAAAATAAATGAAGTATTAAAAGGATACTTACAAGTCATCGATGAGATTTTGGAAACAGGTATAAGACAAGGAGAATTCCAAGCGGATTTAAATGTTCGCGTAGCAAGACAAATGATCTTCGGAACAGTAGATGAAGTTGTGACCAATTGGGTAATGAGCGATCATAAATATGATTTGGTCGCACTTTCAAAAACGGTACATGGGCTGCTTATTTCAGCTTGTGGTTATCGTCAATAATGGGAGGGATCATGTTGAAATTCCTATCTGTAACAGTAGAAGACCATATTGCGGTGGCAACGTTAAATCATCCACCAGCTAATGCGATGTCTTCACAAGTTATGCATGACGTTACTGARYTAATYGATCAAGTSGAAAAGGATGAWAAYATYCGYGTTGTTGTTCTWCATGGTGAAGGMCGCTTCTTYTCAGCAGGRGCAGATATTAAAGARTTTACWTCTGTTGAGGAAGCGAAACAAGCAACAGAGTTAGCACAGCTTGGACAAGTTACGTTTGAGCGTGTTGAAAAGTGCTCAAAACCAATCATTGCGGCAATTCATGGAGCGGCACTTGGCGGTGGCCTTGAATTCGCTATGTCTTGCCACATGCGCTTTGCAACTGAAAGTGCAAAGCTTGGTTTACCAGAGCTAACGCTTGGACTTATTCCTGGCTTTGCAGGTACACAGCGTTTGCCACGCTATGTTGGTAAAGCGAAGGCTTGTGAAATGATGCTAACAAGTACACCAATTACAGGTGCACAGGCATTAGAATGGGGACTTGTTAACGGCGTGTTCTCAGAAGAAATACTTTTAGAAGAGACTCTCAAAATCGCAAAACAAATTGCTGGCAAAAGCCCAGCGACAACTCGTGCTGTGTTAGAGCTATTACAAACAACAAAATCATCTCATTATTATGAAGGTGTACAGCGTGAGGCACAAATATTTGGTGAAGTGTTTACGAGTGAAGATGGAAGAGAAGGTGTAGCGGCATTCTTAGAAAAACGCAAACCTTCATTTAGTGGCAGGTAGTTCAAATTATTTTTTTAATATAAATTAACGGAATATTAAAATTGATAGAATCTTTCTGAAAAACAAGGGGGTAAATGGAATGAACATCTACGTACTCATGAAACGAACATTTGATACAGAAGAGAAAATCGTAATTAAAAACGGTGCAATTTATGATGGCGAAGCGGAATTCATCATCAACCCTTACGATGAATATGCGATTGAAGAAGCAATTCAAGTAAGAGACGCACAAGGCGGTGAAATTACGGTTGTAACAGTTGGCGGAGAAGATAGTGAAAAAGAACTTCGCACTGCGCTAGCGATGGGCTGTGATAAAGCGGTATTAATCAATATTGAAGATGATGTTGAGAATGGTGACCAATTTACAACAGCGAAAGTGCTTGCTGAATATTTAAAAGATAAAGAAGTAGATTTAATTTTAGGTGGAAACGTAGCGATTGATGGTGCGTCTGGACAAGTTGGACCACGCGTAGCGGAAGCGCTAAATATTCCATACGTAACAACAATTACGAAGCTTGAAATTAATGGTACAAGCGTGAAAATTGAGCGCGATGTCGAAGGTGATACTGAAGTGATTGAAGCATCACTACCACTTTTAGTAACAGCGCAACAAGGTTTAAATGAACCGCGTTATCCATCGCTTCCAGGTATTATGAAAGCGAAGAAAAAACCGCTTGAAGAACTAGAATTAGATGATTTAGATTTAGAGGAAGATGATGTGGAAGCAAAAACAAAAACAATCGAAATCTATTTACCTCCTAAGAAAGATGCAGGAAAAGTGTTACAAGGCGAGCTGCAAGATCAAGTAAAAGAACTTGTATCGTTGCTCCATACAGAAGCGAAAGTAATCTAATAAAATACGAAATTATATATGCAGGAGGGAAAATCTATGGCTCGTAAAGTATTAGTAATGGGTGAAGTTCGTGACGGATCACTACGTAACGTTTCTTTTGAAGCAGTAGCAGCAGCGAAAACAATCGCAGAAGGCGGTGAAGTGGTTGGCCTTCTAGTTGGAGAGAGCGTTGCATCTTTTGCAAATGAATTGATTCATTACGGTGCAGATCGCGTTGTGACAGTTGAAAATGATAAATTAAAATCATATACATCCGATGGTTATGCACAAGCATTTTTAGCTGTGTATGGTGAAGAGAAGCCAGAAGGTATTGTCTTTGGACATACAGCACTCGGTAAAGATTTATCACCAAAGTTAGCTGCTAAGCTTGAAGCTGGCCTTGTTTCTGATGTAACTGCATTAGAAGTCGCAGGTGGAAATGTTGTCTTCACACGCCCAATTTATTCTGGTAAAGCGTTTGAGAAGAAGGTTGTAACAGATGGCATTCTATTTGCGACAGTTCGTCCAAATAACATTACGCCACTTGAAAAAGATGAAGCGCGTACAGGTGATGTATCTTCTATTACAGTTGATGTAAAAGATTTACGTACAATCATTCAAGATGTTGTGCGTAAAACAGCAGAAGGTGTAGACCTTTCAGAAGCGAAAGTTATTATTGCTGGTGGACGCGGAGTGAAAAGTGAAGACGGTTTTAAACCGTTAAAAGAATTAGCAGATGTATTAGGTGGTGCTGTTGGTGCATCACGTGGTGCTTGTGACGCAGAGTATTGCGATTACTCATTACAAATTGGACAAACAGGTAAGGTTGTTACGCCAGACTTATATATTGCATGCGGTATTTCTGGCGCAATTCAGCATTTAGCTGGTATGTCTAACTCAAAAGTAATCGTTGCAATTAATAAAGATCCAGAAGCAAGTATCTTCAAAGTAGCTGACTATGGTATTGTTGGCGATTTATTCGAAGTGGTTCCTTTATTAACAGAAGAGTTTAAAAAGTTAAAAGTACATTCTTAATTTGAGTAACCCTTGAGTTCCAAGTGAAATACCCCTATATATAGAAAAACGAGAGGTCCCCTGCCTCTCGTTTTTTAGCATAGACTTTATATTTTTGTATAGTATAAAGGAACATTTTTTTGTTACAATACATAACGATACATAATATTCGCCACGTATATAACTTAATGATATACTTTTGGTAGAATACACTTGAAGGAGGAAATAAAATGGCAATTGTAAACGCAACTGACCAAAACTTCGCAGCTGAAACAAGCGAAGGGATTGTATTATTAGATTTCTGGGCACCATGGTGTGGTCCTTGTAAAATGATCGCTCCTGTATTAGAGGAGATCGATGCAGAATTAAGCGATAAAGTAAAAGTAGTAAAAGTAGACGTTGATGAAAACCAAGAAACAGCTCGCAGTTTTGAAGTAATGAGCATTCCATCTCTTTTCGTATTAAAAGATGGTAAAGTGGTTGACCAAGCGTTAGGATACAAACCAAAAGAAGCGTTAGTAGAATTAGTTTCTAAACACTTCTAAAACAAAAAAGCTGCCATGAGGTAGCTTTTTTGTTTTAAGTCTCTGTTAGACGATAATAATACAATTAGTAAGGGATGAAGAACCCCGCCGATTAAAGTTTCACTTTACCCCTCATTAATGGGTATTAAGACTTCACTTCAAAATTCAGTGAAAGCAAAGAAGTTAGGTGGGGATCAGCTGCCCGTAAAAGTCTGATTGGTGAGGGCTGATAATCAGTGAGGGATAAAGCCCACCACTGATTAAAATTTCACGTTATGGTTTGTGTAATGAGGAGAATAAATTTAATTATTCAAAGCATCTTTGGCGCATTTCTTTTAAAAAGGTTTCAGTGATTTTAAATCCAGAACCCTCTTCTATAATAGAGTCAATACCACAATAGGGGCAAACTGCTGTATCATCATCCCACCATTCATTAATTTTACTTGGGATGAAAATTTCTAAACAATAAAAACAACCACACATAGTGTCTTTTTTTAGTAAATTCTATTCTGAGAACAGAAACGGTGTGCTTCTTCAAAATATTTCTCCATTGTATCCTCCTTTTTACGCTTTTCTTTGATGTTTTATTTGAAAGCTTCTTTTGGATATTTCATGCACGAATTGTTTATATAATACATCATGATCAAAGGTTAAAAAACAAAATCAAAAATTCTATTTTGTTAGTTTAACATGAAAATTAATAGTACAATTCTATGTGAAAAGAAGAAAATATGTATAATGTTTTCATTTTTTTGTTCTTTCCGTTACAATAAAAGAACGTATGTTGGGTGTTTTGGAATAATAATGATAAATATGTAGAAACGGGGGTTTGCGAGTGCACGAGCATTTAAAAGAAAAATTATCAATTTTACCAGATCAACCAGGCTGTTACTTAATGAAAGATAAGCAAGGAACGGTTATATATGTCGGGAAGGCAAAGGTGTTAAAAAATCGTGTGCGCTCGTATTTTACTGGTTCACATGATGGGAAGACACTCCGTCTTGTCGGAGAAATTGTTGATTTTGAATATATTGTTACCTCCTCAAATCTGGAGGCACTTATTTTAGAATTAAATTTAATCAAAAAATATGATCCAAAATATAATATCCAATTAAAAGATGATAAAACATATCCATTTATTAAAATTACAGCTGAAAAACAGCCACGTTTGCTCATTACGAGAAATGTAAAAAAGGATAAAGGAAAGTATTTTGGTCCGTATCCAAATGCGCAATCAGCTCATGAAACAAAAAAACTGTTAGATCGCATGTATCCGCTTCGGAAATGTACAAATATACCAGATAAAGTTTGTTTATATTATCATATGGGACAATGCTTAGCACCTTGTGTACAAGAGGTAACGGATGAACAGAATCAAGAAATTGTAGATGGAATTGTTAAGTTTTTGAATGGTGGACATAAAGAAGTTCGTTCAGAATTAGAAGCGAAAATGTATGAAGCATCGGAAAAATTAGAGTTTGAACGTGCAAAAGAATTACGGGATCAAATTTCTCATATAGATGCGATTATGGAAAAGCAGAAGATGATTATGAGCGACTTAGTTGACCGCGATGTGTTTGGTTATGCGGTGGATAAAGGCTGGATGTGCGTGCAAGTTTTCTTTGTCCGAAAAGGTAAGTTAATCGAGCGCGATGTCTCTATGTTCCCAATTTATGATGAGCCTGAAGAAGGGTTTTTAACATTTATCGGTCAATTTTATGAACAAAACAATCATTTTAAACCAAAGGAAATTGTAGTGCCAGGCAGTATTGATCCTGAATTAGTAGAGCGTTTTTTAGAAGTGGATGTAACGCAGCCAAAACGAGGAAAGAAAAAAGACCTCGTTGAATTAGCAAACAAGAATGCGAAGATCGCTTTAGGGGAGAAGTTTTATTTAATTGAACGTGATGAAGAGCGGACAATTAAGGCTGTTGAAAATTTAGGTAAGCAGCTTGGCATTGAAACACCATATCGTATTGAAGCATTTGATAACTCAAATATTCAAGGGACGAATCCAGTTTCAGCAATGATTGTCTTTATTGATGGAAAACCAGCGAAAAAAGAGTATCGAAAATATAAGATAAAGACAGTTCGAGGGCCAGATGATTATGAATCGATGCGAGAGGTTGTGCGCCGGCGGTATACGCGTGCTTTAAAAGAGAATTTGCCACTACCTGATTTAATTGTGATTGATGGCGGGAAAGGACATCTTGCAGCTGCTAGTGATGTGCTTGAAAATGAACTTGGCTTATATATTCCGATGGCTGGACTTGTTAAGGATGATAAGCACCGTACATCACATTTAATGATTGGTGATCCTCCCGAGCCTGTTATGCTTGAAAGAAATAGCCAAGAATTTTATTTATTGCAGCGTATTCAAGACGAGGTACACCGATTTGCAATTACATTTCACCGTCAGCTTCACGGGAAATCAGTGATTCAATCTGCTTTAGATGGGATTCCTGGAGTTGGTGAAAAGCGAAAAAAAGTATTGTTAAAACATTTTGGCTCCCTAAAAAAGATGAAAGAAGCTTCTGTGATGGAATTTGTCGAAGCGGGAATGCCGCAAAATGTTGCAGAAACTATTTATTCCTATTTAACAGATAAGAAGACGTTGTAGTTTACAATGTCTTTTATTTTTTGGTATAATTTCAGAAGATTAAAAATCATTGAAAACGAATGAATATGCAAAAATATATAAATCCATTTTGATTTTTCGACATATAAGCTGTGGCTATGAAAACAAAAACAGTTCTCCACTCATTTCCTCCTTTTGTTTTCACACGGCATGGGGGGAAAAAGGCACTGACCGCTTCTATACATGGCCGGATGCTCTCTCCCACCTAAAAGAAATGGTGTATGTCGTTTTTTTAATTTGGATTTATATAGAAAAGTCAACTAAACCTATATGTCTAGTTGACTGTTAGTGTAGATTCTACACTTCGATAGGATCTTTTACGTCCCATTTTACAAGAAACGTGATAGATTCCGAACGTTTTTTTTGCTCTTCATATGACTCTGCAACAACATTTCGTTGTTTTTGAATTTGCTCTGCAACAAATCCAGTTTCTAATTGGTAAGAAGAATGTCTATTTTGCTTTTGACGCTCTGTAATGAGCGGACTTGTTAGCTGAAAATGCATTTCACGGCGTTTATGCTCGATGATGTTCAAGCGGCCCCAGCTAGCTTTTTCAAAAAAATGAATGACTTCTTCAATCGTCTCTAGCGGATATTTTCGTGCTAGGTTTCTGCCGGCCCAGTATAAGATGTCATCTAATTCTTTACCAATTAGGTCAGGTAGTACTTCTTCACGCAGCAGCTCATAAGCGAAAGCGTTCAATGAAACATCTTCTAAAGATGCTATATCAAGTGTATTTTTGCTCACAATATTCCCCTCTTTCTATAGGGATTATTATATAACATTTCCCATTTATAAAAACAGTACTTTCTTTAGGAAAATCTAAATATATAGGAAGAAAAACGGAAGTGGCAAATTATATGCAAATTATGTACAAATTATGTATACGTTTTCTTGACGCTTCGACAAAAATAGGAGTAAAATGAATTTGGTATCAAATTATGCTGAAATATTTCGAATAATTTTTTCAGTTTTTCTTATAGCAATAGTGAAAAAACATTATTGTTATAAACTAATACTGAAAGCAGCAGTCAAACACTCAAGGGGGGTAATGGGGACATGAAAGGCCGCGAGTATACGTTTCGCAAGTGGCACTCATTAATGGGGGTCATTCCGGTTGGTGTCTTTTTGACGCAACATTTAGTAGTAAACAATTTTGCAACAAGAGGGGCAGAGGCTTTTAACAAAGCTGCTCATTTTATGGAGCTCCTTCCATTCCGGTATGCGCTAGAAATTTTCGTCATCTTTTTACCGATACTGTACCATGCTATATATGGATTATATATTGCATTTACAGCTAAGAACAATGCGACATCTTATAGTTACTTCCGTAACTGGATGTTCGTCTTCCAACGAATCTCAGGTATCGTTACGCTGATTTTCATATCTTGGCACGTTTGGGAAACTCGTATTCAAGCATTGTTAGGTAAACAGGTAAATTATGATATGATGGCAGATATTTTAAGCAAYCCAGCTATGTTTGGYTTCTATTTAGTTGGGGTTGTATCAACAATTTTCCACTTTGYGAATGGACTATGGACATTCTGCATTAGCTGGGGAATTACAGTATCGCCACGTTCACAACGTATCTCTACTTATGTAACATTAGCTATTTTCTTAGGTTTATCTTATGTAGGTGTGAGTGCATTATTAGCGTTCATCGATCCACAGCTAGCAAATCAGTAAGGAGTGGGAGAGCATGAAAGGGAAACTTATAGTAGTCGGTGGTGGCTTAGCCGGCTTAATGGCAACGATTAAGGCAGCAGAAGCAGGAGTAAACGTGGAACTGTTCTCTTTAGTACCAGTAAAACGTTCGCATTCTGTATGTGCACAGGGTGGCATGAACGGTGCTGTAAATACGAAAGGTGAAGGGGATTCTCCATGGATCCACTTTGACGATACAATTTATGGTGGTGACTTCTTAGCGAACCAGCCACCAGTTAAAGCGATGTGTGAAGCAGCGCCTGGTATCATTCATTTAATGGACCGTATGGGTGTTATGTTTAACCGTACAGAAGAAGGACTTCTTGATTTCCGTCGCTTCGGGGGAACACAACATCACCGTACAGCATTCGCTGGTGCAACAACTGGCCAACAATTATTGTACGCATTAGATGAGCAAGTACGCCGTCATGAAGTAGCAGGACTTGTAACGAAATATGAAGGTTGGGATTTCTTACGTGCTGTTGTGGATGACGAAGGCGTATGTCGCGGAATCGTTGCACAAGACTTACAATCTATGGAGATTAAGAGTTTCCAAGCTGATGCTGTAATTATGGCAACAGGGGGCCCTGGTATCATCTTCGGAAAATCAACAAACTCTATTATTAATACAGGTACAGCAGCATCTGCTGTATATCAACAAGGTGCATATTATGCGAATGGTGAGTTCATTCAAATTCACCCAACAGCAATTCCTGGGGACGATAAGTTACGTCTAATGAGTGAATCTGCACGTGGTGAAGGTGGACGCGTTTGGACGTATAAAGACGGTAAGCCATGGTACTTCTTAGAAGAGAAATATCCTGCATACGGAAACCTTGTGCCTCGTGATATCGCAACGCGTGAAATTTTTGACGTGTGTGTCGAGCAAAAACTAGGTATTAATGGTGAAAACATGGTATATCTAGATCTTTCTCATAAAGATCCGAAAGAACTAGATATTAAACTTGGTGGAATCATTGAAATCTATGAAAAGTTCACAGGTGATGATCCTCGTAAACTACCGATGAAAATCTTCCCTGCTGTTCATTATTCAATGGGCGGACTATGGGTTGATTATAAGCARATGACAAGTATTCCAGGGTTATTTGCAGCAGGTGAGTGTGATTACTCTATGCACGGTGGTAACAGACTAGGTGCTAACTCGTTACTTTCAGCGATTTATGGCGGTATGGTAGCGGGACCAAATGCGATTGAATATATGAAAGGTCTTTCAAAATCATCTGATGCTGTTTCATCTACTTTATACGAGCAAAATGAATTAATCGAAACAGAGAAATTTAACAATATTTTAACGTTAGATGGTAATGAAAATGCATATGTTCTTCATAAAGAGCTTGGAGAATGGATGACGGATAACGTTACAGTAGTTCGTGAAAATAAAAAGTTATTAGAAACAGATGCGAAAATCGAAGAGTTAATGGAACGTTATAAACGCATTAACATTAACGATACAGCAAAATGGAGTAACCAAGGTGCTTCGTTTACACGCCAACTGGCAAATATGTTTGAATTAGCTCGTGTTATTACAATTGGTGCGTATAACCGTAATGAAAGCCGCGGTGCGCATTATAAACCAGAATTCCCAAATCGTGATGATGCGAACTTCTTAAAAACTACAATGGCGAAGTTTGAAGGAGAAGGAAATGCACCGGCATTCCATTACGAGGACGTTGATGTTTCATTAATCAAACCACGTAAGCGTGACTATTCTTCAAAACATGATGTAGCTGCTAAGGGTGAAGAGAAGGGGGATAAACAACATGTCTGAGAAAACAATCCGCCTCATCATTACGAGACAAGATGGACCAGATGCACAATCGTTTGATCAGGAATTTGAAATTCCATATCGCCCAAATATGAATATTATTTCGGCTCTTATGGAAATTCGTCGTAATCCTGTTGATGCAAAAGGAAACCATACAACTCCTGTTGCATGGGATATGAACTGTTTAGAAGAAGTATGTGGTGCTTGTTCTATGGTGATTAACGGTAAACCACGTCAATCATGTACAGCGCTTATCGATAAATTAGAACAACCAGTTCGTATAAAACCGATGAAGACATTCCCGGTAGTACGTGATTTACAAGTTGATCGTAGTCGTATGTTTGATGCTTTGAAACGTGTTAAGGCTTGGGTTCCAATCGATGGTACGTATGATTTAGGACCAGGACCAAGAATGCCAGAGAAAAAGCGTCAATGGGCATATGAACTTTCAAAATGTATGACATGTGGTGTTTGCTTAGAATCATGTCCGAACGTAAACAGTAAATCTGACTTTATCGGACCAGCGCCGCTTTCACAAGCACGTTTATTTAACTCACATCCAACTGGTGAAATGCATAAAGCAGAGCGCTTACGTGCAATTATGGGTGATGGTGGCCTTGCGAACTGTGGTAACTCGCAAAACTGCGTACAATCATGTCCAAAAGGTATCCCGTTAACAACTTCAATTGCAGCATTAAACCGCGATACAACAATTCAGTCGTTTAAAGATTTCTTTGGTAGCGACAATAACTATTAATTTATATTGCCTCTTCGAATCGAAGAGGCAATATTTATATAAATACAAATGGAAAAACCGACATGAAATTCTTCTTTTTGGGTGGGAGAGAGGATCCGACCATGCATAGAAACGGTAGCCCTATTCCGAGTGAAAACAAAGGGAGAAAATGAGTGTAGGTCACCTGTTGTTTTCCATAGCCGCGACTGATATGTTGGAAAATCAGAATGGATATATGGCTTTTTATCGTTTTAATTTTTTGTTTATTCCGAAAGTTATTATGTGACTTATGAGAATGAGAGAAAAAGGAGAGAAAAACATGAAGAAGATTTCCTATATTGAAAACTTTGCTAGCTGGGAAAAAGATTTTTCATTTTACATTCCTGTGAAAGTTCGTTTTTGTGAAACAGATATGTTTGGACACATGAATAATGGTGTTGCTTTTACATACTTTGAAGAAGCACGTATTGAATTTTTTAAAGAGCTTGGTTTTATGCAAGAATGGACACATGAAGCATCAGAAACAATGATTGTTGTTGCTGATTTACAATGTAATTTTTTTAAACAAATTTTCTTCGATGAACATTTAAAGGTATATGTAAAAGCTGAAACAATTGGGAATTCTTCTTTGGATTTACACTATATGGTGAAAAATGAAGCGGGAGAAGTTTGCTTAGTAGGGCGCGGGGCAATGGTGCAAGCCTCAAAGAAAACGGGAAAAGGGGCACCTTGGCTTGAAGAATGGAAGCAAAAGCTACTGCAATAATGAATGCAAAAAAAATAAGAGAGCGCTATGCTCTCTTATTTTTTTGCATCCATTGCTTCTTCTAATGTTAAGTGATGTTTATGTAAGTATGTAGCATATGGATTACCAACATAGCGAATATGCCATGGTTCGTATGCGTATTCCGTCGTATCTGTTTTATCCTCTAAATAACGAATAATGAATCCAAATTCATGGGCATGTGCTGCTACCCATTTACCTTCCTCTGTTTCACCGAAAATAGGCTCTAATTGATAATTTGCTGATTTAGAACTAATATCCATTGTAAGGCCTGTTTGATGTTCACTTGTTCCAGGGATTGCGCTTACCGAATCTGCTTCAGCTTGTCCTTGTCGTTTTATATACATATTATGTAATGATTGTTGTCGTTTATAAGAACGGTATCCTGATACAGCAGTAAGCTCTAGTCCTTGTTCTTTTGCTGCATGGAACATTTTTTCGAGAGCTGCACCAGCATCTTTACGAAGTAATGTTTTCTCTTTATCTTTTGGATATGCAAATGGAACGTCTGGTCTTATAAGATCATCTGGTGTATAGCCATCTGGTAATTTACGATGYTTATTKACTAAYACAAGAGSWGAATCYGGRTTTGTWACAASGGARAARTTMTCATCTAKTTTYTTTGCWKTATGATYWGCTTTTGGAAAWGCAGGAATCTCTTCTTTTGGATGTTCAATATGTTTCTTTGTTTCTACAGCTTTCGCTTCATTTTGTAGTGGAGACTTCGAGCCGAAGTAAGCGAAGGATGTGATACCGATTACAATCGTGGTGGCAGAAATAATAATTACCTTTTTCATAACGCTGTGTAATCTCAGTCCTTTCTTATAATTTTTCTAGTATGTTAATTATAAGTCTAGTTTCTATAAAAAGAAATATTAGAGTCGTAACGTAATAGAATTGCAAAGAAAATGTCAAAAAATGTGTAATTTTGTCGGTTTATATACATGCAAATGGAAAAAACAATACAAAACCTCTCTTTTGGGTGGGAGAGAGCGTTCGGCCATGCATAGAAGCGGTCCGGGCTTTTTTTAGCCCCATGCCGAGTGAAAACAAAGGGAGAAAACGAGTGGAGATTCTTTTTTATTTTCACAGCCGCGACTTATATGTTGAAAAATCAAAATGGATATGTATATTGTTCGGATATACACATGAATGGATTGGAATAAACTGTGAGTTAAGAAAGAAGGAATAAGATAAAAGGATGGCTTAAGCCATCCTTTTATCCCGTTATTCGCGGACAGTAAGACCCCCACCTCAAGACTCAGCGAAAGTAAAGAAGATAGGTGAAGGATAAAGAAAACCCCAACTGATGGAAGTTTCACGTTATTTGTTTACTTCAAATGATTTTAAGTTATCACGACGAATTTTATCTTTTTCTGCATCAGATTTTTTGAAATTGTAATCATATAGAGCGCCTTCCCAATCACCATACATTGGGTTAGGGAAAATGATGAATTTCTCGCCAAATTGTGCTTTTGTTTCTTCAACTGTTTGATTGCGATCTTTTACAGATTTTCCATCAAATCCAGTGAAGTCAGATAAGTTATCACCGAAGAATAGGACGATATCGTGCGATTGTGAAACAAGTTCACGACGTTTTTCTTTCCCTTTTTCTTTCGGGTCTTGTAGTAAAATATGTTCTTTTGTTGCTTGTGGAGCGCCAACGCGTTCAAGGTTTTTAATCGTTGCATCTAATTGATTTGTTTTACGGTTTGAAATGTAGTAGATATCGACACCTTTAGATTCAGTATATTTTAAGAAGTCAATTGCACCAGGAAGAGCTGCCGCTTCTGCTTTATTAATCCACTCATCCCATTTATAAGGATAGCCCTTTCCTTCTTTCACAGTCATCGCTTGGTGGGGGCTGTTATCTAAAACGGTTTCATCTAAATCTAGTACAATTGCTGGTTTTTTACTTGTCCCTTTTGCAAGAGCTGCATCGAGTTTTAATTGCCCGATGTTATAACCTTGATAATACAAAGCTTTTGTTTCACCGGCTGTTTGATACCATAGATCAGCCATTAGCTGTTGATCTGTTAATTTTACTTTTTCTTCTTTTGCTACAGTTTTTTCAGCTGTTCCTGAACATGCTACAAGTGATGTAGAAAGAACTGCTACAGATAATAATGTGGTAATGCCTCTTTTCATCTTCATATGTATCCTCCTTGATGTAACTAAATCCTTTAATATTATWTATTAAAATATAATATTTTTTATACCTTTTTTATGAACTTTTACATACTATTATTTGTATATACAGTAGTATGTCCTACTTCAGTATAATAAGTAAGGGGATATATGATGAGTAATGACAATTATAATTGATAAAAGTCAGTTTTTTATTTACAATTTTAACTAAATAAAACAAATGGTGGATAGGAAAGGTGCGGGATATATAACGTTAATTTTAGAATTTTATTATAGAAATTGATGGATTTATATATGTTACAATATTTTTCCTATATGCAACATACCATTTAGAAGATTGTAAGAATAGTGAAAAAGGGGAGGGTTTATACTTTGAGTTTACAAATTCAAAACTTAACGAAAATATTCGGAGAATCAAAAGCGGTCGATCAATTAGAAATTTCATTACCAAAAGGTGAAGTATTAGGACTACTTGGCCGGAATGGCGCAGGGAAAACGACAACAATTAAAATGCTCCTTGGTTTATTAACCCCAAATGAAGGTTCTATTACATGGAATGAGAAAGCGATTTCTCAAAGTGATGTAACGATTGGTTATCTTCCGGAAGAAAGAGGATTATATACAAAAAGTAGAGTAATAGATCAACTTCGCTATTTCGGTAGATTAGAAGGAATGACGAAAAAAGAAGTAGACCGTGCGATTGATCGTTGGTTAGAAAAACTAGCAATCCCGGAATATAAATATAAAACGGCTGGAGAACTTTCAAAAGGAAATCAGCAAAAAATCCAATTAATTGCTGCACTTCTTCACGATCCAGAGCTTCTTATTTTAGATGAGCCGTTTAGTGGACTTGACCCAGTTAATGCTGGAATGCTGGCAAATATTATTGAAGAAGAAGTACAAAAAGGAAAAACAATTATTTTATCAAGCCACCGCATGGAACAAGTGGAGGCGTTTTGTCAGCACGTTTGTATTTTAAAGAAAGGTGAAGCGGTTGTAGAAGGACAGCTAAGTGATATTAAGAAAGAATACGGTTTTCGTAATTTAACAATTGAAGATGCGGTGGAAAATGAACAGGCATTGCAAGCCTTACATATTTCGTATGAAAAACAACAAGGACTGCTTTATATGAAAGTTCATGATGATGCAGAGGCCTTAACTATTTTAAAAAATTTACAAGAGCAAGGTGTAAGCTTAAGGCAATTTAAAATGCTAGAGCCGACGCTAAACGAAATATTTGTAGAAAGGGCGAAATAACAATGCGTAAATTTTCTCATGTATTTTCATTTTATTTCAGGGAAGCATTTTTTTCTAAAAAATCATTGATTACGAGTGCGATTTTATTTTTAGTTGTGTTTGGAATCTTTGCATTTAACCATTTCACTTCTGATGGAGATAAAAGTAAGGAGAAAGATAAGATTGCAGTTGTAACGGAAAGTTCCACATATAAAGTGCAAAAAGAGGAATTAAACAAGTTACTACCATCAGCGAAAATAACTGTTGGTTCAAAAGAGGATTTTGATAAACTGCATAAACAAGTAGAAGAAGGGGATTTAGACGGTTTATTCCATGTAACAGAAGAGAATGGAGTACCTGAAGTTACGTATATGTATAACGGATTCCCAAGTCAAGCAACTTCTGCAATTATGGCAAGTTATTTAAAACAACAATATACAGCGGTAACAATTGCTAAAAATAATGTTTCACCAGAAGTAGCCAAACAATTACAAACAGAAATTCCTGTGAAACAAGAAGCGATAAAAGATCGTACGTCTTCTTTCGGTATTGCATATTTCTTTACGTTTGCATTGTATATGTTTATTATCGCTTTTGGTAATACAATTGCGATGAATATTGCTTCTGAAAAAGCATCTCGTGTTATGGAAGTGATGCTTCCGAAAGTAAAGCCTCTTACGATGATGTATGCAAAAATTTTGGCAGTTGTTTCAACGGCTTTATTACAACTTATCATATTAGCATGTGGTTATCTCATTCCATACGTATTAGGATGGGTAAATTTAGAAAGTGCGTCATTATTTGGGGTTCCAATTGATTTTACAAAATTAGATGCAAAAGTTGTAAGTATGTTTCTTATCTACTTTGTTACAGGGTATTTACTATATGCGATGATGTATGCAGCTGCTGGGGCGGTTGTATCCAAGACGGAGGATTTACAGGCAGTCTCTCTTCCTATAATGATTTTAATAATGGCCGCATTCTTTATTAGTATTAAATCATTAAGTGATCCAAATAGTACAATCGTTGTCTTGAGTTCCTACGTTCCATTCTTTACACCAATGGTTACATTCTCAAGAGTTGTAGCTGGAGAAGCAGGTACATTAGAAATTACTATAACACTAGCTATTTTAATTGGGACAATTGGTATATTGAATGCTGTTACAAGCCGCATTTACGTCAACGGTGTTATGAATTACTCTGATAAGGTGAAATTCAAAGATTTAACTAAATTTATTAAGCGTCAATAATCATAAAAGCATGATTTTCTAAGAGAATCATGCTTTTTCTTTATGCACAAATAAAAAATAGTATATAATAGTATGTATCGTCTTTTGACAGAATGAACGTAAAGGAGGGTGTGCAGATGGGAATTAGTAGCCGTTTTACAGTAGGTGTTCATATGTTAACGTTACTTGCGATAGATCGAAACTCTCGCTGTACCTCTGAATGGATTGCTGGCAGTGTGAATACAAACCCAGTTGTGATTCGCCGCATTACAGGAATGTTAAAAAGAGCAGGTCTAGTGGATGTACAAGCAGGGAAAGGTGGTACATCACTTGCTCGTGATTTAGATGAGATTACATTACTTGATGTATATAAAGCAGTGGAAGTAGTAGAAGAAGGACATCTATTTTCTTTCCATGAGAATCCAAATATTGAATGTCCAGTAGGTGCGAATATTCAATCGGTATTAGAAATTATATTAATGCAGGCGCAAGAAGCGATGGAAAGCGTACTTGCGAATGTAACAGTTCAGCAACTTGTTACAAATTTACAATCAAAAATTAAAAAGTAAAAAAAGCGAGCCTCGTATAAGTGGGCTCGCTTCTTTTACTTTCAGAAAGATCGAAGATTCTATTTTTCAGTATTTAATACAAATTTTCCTACAATGGCAGCAACGATACCACCAAGAATTGGTGCAACAATAAATACCCACAATTGGGATACAGCTTCTCCGCCAGCAAATAAAGCTGGTGTTAGGCTACGTGCAGGGTTAACAGAAGTGCCTGTTAATGGAATACCTAATAAGTGAACTAATACCAGTGTAAAGCCAATTACTAATCCAGCTAATTGTGCGTTGCCCTTTTTACCTGTTACTGCAATAATTACTAAAATAAAGACGAATGTTAAAACAAATTCCACTAAGAAAGATCCTGACAAACCAAGATTTCCAAAAGCATTTTGTCCAAAGTTATCTAAAGACATATTAGAAGATTTTAGAATTGTCACTAATGTTGCAGTTCCTAATAAACCACCTAAAACTTGAGCTAATAAATAGTAGCTAAGTTCCATAGCATTCATTCGTTTGTTTACAAACATGGCAATTGATACTGCCGGGTTTACATGACATCCAGAAATTGTTCCAATGCTATATGCCATAGCAACAATTGATAATCCGAAAGCCATTGCAATCCCTAAAGTTCCAATTCCTTCAATTCCACCGCCTAAAACAGCTGTTCCAGTTCCGAATAATACAAGTACAAAAGTACCAATCAATTCAGCGATTCCTTTTTTGACATAATTTCCCTCCTCTTGTACACATAAATCGCATTGTAACACAAAATTAGGTGGTTTTAAGTATAAATGGAAAATGAAATATTATTCTGATAAAAAAATTGGGAAGGATTATACAATTTTAATCAAATAAAAAACATGATTCTCAAAGAATAATCATGTTTTTTATTTATGCAGTGTTTTCATTTGTTATGCTGTTTTCTTTCGTTTAGCAACTGGAACAGACCGATTTAAAATGCTATTTGCTACCATTCCAGCCATAATGATAATCATCCCAATAAGTGAGAGTCCGATAGGGAATGAACCATTTAAGAAAATCATTTCACCAAGAACAGTAAATACCATCGTTCCGGCTTGCGTTGCTTCTACAGCACCTAATAAGGAAAGGTTATCTTTCGCTAAATCTGTTGCAAAGAAAAATGTCATTGTGGCGATAACACCAGAACATAATGCTAATAAAAATCCTTGAAGCATTTGACCGGATGTTGGAATGCCTGTTGCCCCAAAACCATATATTGCAAGAATAATTGCTATAGGCAGACTGCCGATTGCCATTCCTAATACACGCTGGAAAGTATCAAGGCGTCCTCCTACAACTTCCATCATTTTTCGATTGCCGGATGGATATAAGAAAGCTGCAAGAACAACAGGAAGAAAACCAGATATAAATTGAGTGGCTGTAATATGCCCAGCTTCTGTTGCTTGCATACAAATGACACCAATTATAATGAAAAGTGATACGTATAAACTGCGAAGTGGGATTTTTCCGCGTACGCGTTTTGTACCTGTTTTTGTTTCAATCGTAATAAAAAATAATGGCGATAGTAGCAAGCCAGCGAGTATTGTAACTTGCCAAGTTCCTGCAACAAGCCAAGCTGGAGAAAAGACAGCAGCAAAGCTTAATAAAGAATAAAAGCCGATCCCTGCTAAAGATCCCCATCCTAGCCATGCAAAGGGATGTTTTCGCATTTCTGACCATAAGGGCCGAAGGTTTTTGCGGAATAAAACGATAAGGAATAAAATAGGGAGAGCAAATAAAAAGCGGAAAGAAGCAGTCCAAGCCCAGCTTGTTCCAGATACATTCATTGCTCTGTTAATAATGAATGTTGCAGAGAAAAAGGCGGATGATAAAATACCTAATAATATTGCGCGCATGATGCGTAAGCACTCCTTTCGAGATTTGAAACATTTATGTATATTATAATATACATAAAGTTAATTAAAGTAAATTATTTTATACTTAGAGGTGATTTTGTTACTATGAAAGAAAAAGAGGATATACAAACAAAAGAAGTCATTCAGCAAGTTGGTCAGTTATTAAGACAAATTCGTAATGAACAAAAACTGAGTTTAGAAGAATTGGCGCAAAAAACAGGGGTTAGTAAATTAACATTAGGAAAAATCGAAAGAGGTGAAACGAATCCAACATTAGCCGTCATTTGGAAAATTACGAAGGGGCTGTCAATTCCATTGTCGAGGTTAATGGTAGTTGGAGAACCAGTAGCGGTTGCGCGCTGTGGGGAAGGATTTGCGGTAGACGTAGGACAGGCATGGCGGTTAGAGACAATGTTCCGGTATACGAAAGAAACGGGCATGGAGATGCATCGTGCTTGTTTAAGACCGCAAAGTATTTATGAGCCAGAGTCTCACCATGAAGGAGCAATTGAATTCGTTACTGTTATGAAAGGGCAAGTTGCTATTCAAGTTGAAAATGATGTGTATGAATTAAATGAATTTGATTCGATTCAGTTTGAAGCGAATAAGAAGCATAGTTATAAAAATGCCGGAGATGAAATAGCTGTTTTGCATTTAACGATGAAGTATTCTTCTTAGCTATAAAAAGGAGCGCTTGCAATAAAGCGCTCTTTTTTTATAGATTTTAACTATATTTTTGATAAAATACAATTAAGTTGGAATATTCTGAAAAACAAAATAAATTAAGTAGGATAAGGGATGAGGCGAATGACGAAATTTAGATTATGGAGATTGGTGCAACAAATTCGAACAAGCCTTCGTTTAAAGTTATTAACATGTTTTTTAGTTGTCGCACTTATTCCGCTCATGTTGTTTAGCTGGATGTCATATGAAAAGTCATCCAATCTTGTAAATGAACAGTTTGGGGATTATGGAAAGTTTGCTATATCGCAGCTTCAAACTCAAATTGAATTAACATTAAGCCATATGCATTTAATTGCTAGTGATATTCAAGAATATTTATCAGACCCGACGTTAATTGTTTTAAAAAAAGAAGCACCGAAATCGTATTCGGAATTTATTATTGAGAAAAATTTTGAAAGGTTTTTAGAAGCGCATAAAACAGCACAAACGAAGGGAATCTTTTTAATTACACCTAGCGGTTATTATTATGGAGATCGGTATTTAGATGTGCAGAAACTAAAAAAAGAAAAATTTTGGGAAGAACAAGGGAATTTATCACAAGGGTATTGGAATGGAATTTATGTTCCGAACCATTACTCTGTAGCTGATAAAAGCAAAGTAATTGGATTACTTGTTCCAGTCAAAACATCATTCGGTAGCTTGAAAGATAGCCGGATATTAGTGGAAACAGATGCGACGGATTTATTTAAGTTTATTGATTCATTAGAAACAGATTTGCATGCACTGATTACCATTCGTGATGAAAAAAAACAGGTGATTTATACGACAGATGAAAATTATAAAAAAAACAAGGGTGATATCATTTGGGAAAAGCCAATTCCATCAAATAAATGGAGTCTAGAAATTATTATTCCAGAAAAAGAATTTTATCAATCTTCTACAATTATTTTGTTTGTTACATTAATTGGAATTGTTGTATCGCTATGCCTAGCTTTTATGTTGGCATTTTTAATCTCGGCTAAGCTAACGGAAAATGTCACGAATTTGGATCATGCAATATCTCAAGTAAGTAAAGGAGATTTTTATACAAATATACCAGTAAATTCACAAGATGAAGTAGGGAATTTAACTGTGAATTTTAATAAAATGGTTGTCAAAATTAAATCATTAGTAGAAGAAATATATGAGAAAGAAAAGTTGAAAAAAGACGCTGAGCTTAAGGCAATTCATTATCAAATTAATCCGCACTTGCTATTTAATACGTTAAATTCGATTCAATGGAAAGCAAAGCTTCAGGGGGCAAATGATGTAAGTGAAATGATTTATCATCTTGTTGCTGTGTTAGAAGGGAATTTAAATTTTGCGAATGATCTTGTCACACTCCAAAGTGAACTAACTATTATTGAGCATTATTTAAAGGTGCAGGAGATTCGATTTGGAAATTATTTTTCTTATACGCAAAACGTCCCATCTTCTATGAAAGAGGAGCAGATTCCAAGAATGTCGCTTCAGCCTATATTTGAAAACATATTTTTTCATGCTTTCGATGATGGAGAAGGAGCTATTACATTATCAGCATTTGAAAAGGATAATGGAGATTTATGTATACATATTACCGATGATGGCCGTGGTATTTCTGATAGGCGAAAACGAGATTTATTACAAGAGCCATCTGCAGAACAAAAGGGGGGGCTTGGATTATATAATATTGATCAAAAATTTAAATTGCATTTTGGGCTAGAGTACGGATTAACGATTCAATCAGAAGAAAAGAAAGGAACTATAATTCAGATTCTTTGGCCAAAGGGAGGGATACAGAAATGAAACGCATTAAAGTGCTCATTGCGGATGACGAGACGATTGTTCGAAGGGGCTTGAAGATGGCGGTAGATTGGTCGGCGTATAATATGGAAGTAGTAGCGGATGTACCCAATGGTGAGAGGGGATGGGAGGAGTTTGTACAGCATGAACCAGAGGTGGTTATTACAGATATTGTTATGCCTGTTGTAAATGGAATTGAATTTGTGAAAAAGATTAAACAACATGCGCCGAAAACAAAGGTATTATTATTAAGTTGTCATCGTGCTTTCGAATATGCACAAGAAGGAATTAAACTGGGAGTTTCAGGTTATTTATTGAAAACATCGTTTCATGATGAGGAGTTGGATCAATATTTACGAGCATTTCAAACAGAGTTAACCATTCATAAAGAAACGGAAGCGATTGAACAGCAAAAATCTCTCTTTTACGAAGATTTTTTTCAATGGTTATGTGGTTTTCAAAATCAGTTCCAAGAGATACTTGTGGATTTATTTCGTAATGAATGGAAATGGATGAACGATGGGTATTATGCCTGTTTTATAAGGTCAGAATCGAGATTGCATCTCATATTACAAGAGATGGATCAAAAGGTATCAAATCCGCATGTGAAGATATTATGTGGAAAGGATCAATGTTTCTTATTTCTTAATGAAAAATATAAGGAAATGATGGAACAAATGTTTATGGATGTAAAGAGTAAATACGAAGAGCTATATTGGATTACGTCAGGGGAGCTGTTCAGTATAGAGCAATGGATGAATTCAGTTAAATCGATGAAGCAATTTGCAGAACTTGAGATTAAGTATAAAGTAACGATTAACAATTGGCCAAAAACAATTAAAGAGGCTATTTTGTATACAATGAATCATTTATCAGAGCCAATTGTTGTTTCAGAAGTGGCGGAGATGGTAGGGCTAAGCAGAAGTCATTTTAGTATGCTTTTTAAAAAGATAATAGGTGAAAGTTTTCATTCTTTTACAGAACGAAGAAAACTTGAACTTGCCATGCAAATGCTTCAAACAACCTCACTTACGATTCAAGAGGTAGCGGAACATATTGGTATTTCAAATAGTAAATATTTTAGTAAATGGTTTAAAAAGTGTACAGGAACAACGCCATCAGAATATCGAGAAAAACAATGTGGAACTTTATATAAAACAAATTGACACCTGATTTCGTCGAACGAACAATTTGATAACAAAAATCGAACAAATCGATGTTTTTAACCGCTTTCATAAAAGGTAAAATGAAAGCGGTTAAATCATTTATTCTGAAAAAACAGAAATAAAAAAGCTTTTTGGAGAAGGGAAGTGTGTGCAGTGAGAAAAATGGTACATGTATGTCTTAGTTTTATGCTCGTACTTATTGTTTTTTTAGCTGGTTGTAGCTCAAATGAGACTACAAGTAAAAAATCATCAAAGGATGATGAAAAGAAACAAACATCAAATGATGGAACAGTATTGCGATTTGCAACTTGGGATGCTGGAAAGAATTTGAAGATTCAGCAGCAAATTGCAAAGAAATTTGAAGAAAAGAATCCGGGAGTAAAAGTACAGGTGGAGGCTTATGGTGATGGTTTTGATCAAAAGCTCGCAGCATCTTTCGGGGCGAAAAACCCACCGGATGTTATGTATATGTGGAATTTCCCATCTTACTATAAATCTCTTGAGCCTTTAGATGAACTGGCAAAGAAAGATCCAGATATGAAATTAGATGACTTTTATCAAGGGCTATTTAACTACTCTAGTATTGACGGGAAATTATATGGTATGCCAGCAGGTTTTACAACGCGGGTTATATATTACAATAAAAAGTTATTTGATAAAGCGAATATTCCATACCCGAAAGATGGATGGACTTGGGATGAGTTTGTAGACACTGCGAAAAAGTTAACAGATGCAAGCAATAAACAATATGGCTTTGCTTTACGACCTGAGCCAGATACGTATGATTTACAAGGGTTTATTTGGAGTAACGGTAGTAGTTTTGTAAGTGAAGATGGAAAACAAATAAAAGGACATATGAACAGTCCAGAAACAATTGAAGTTATGAAATCTTTCCAAAGTATGCTAAAGGATAAAACGGCTGTATTAGTAGGTGGAAAAAATCAACAGAGCGGTGATGATATTTTTAAAGCTGGGAAGTTAGCGATGTGGGAGAGTGGAATTTGGCCATTAGAAGGATTTAAAGATGCAAAAATTGATTTTGGTACAGTAGAACCTCCCGCATTTAAAGGGAAACCAGTGAAGGGACTTGTTGGTACATCAGCTGTTTCAATTGCAAAAGATGCAAAGCATAAAGAGTTAGCTTGGGAGTTTGTTAAGTTTTATTCTTCACCAGAAGCAATTAAAATGCGAACTTCTGATTTGCCAGTTCGAATTAGTGTTGTAAAAGAATTGAAGAAAGAGGAAGATGCGAATATTAAACCGTTCTACACAATGCTAGAACGTTCAACAAATACACCAGCATTTTTACTTAACCCAAAATGGGATGAAGTAAACCGGAATTTATCAGCGGCAATAAATGCAATTATGCTTGGGCAAGACCCAGAGCAATTATTAAATAAAGCTGTTCAAGATTCAGAGAAATATATGGATAAATAATTGTAAAAGCAAAGAGGTGTGGATGTTGAAATATGGAGTATCTATAGAGAGTGAAACGAATATAGCCATTAGGAAAAAGAAAATGAAAAGGGAGAAACTCGTTCCTTATGCATTTATATTTCCATGGGTATTTGGCTTTGTAGCCTTTACCCTTGGTCCTCTTTTATTTTCATTATTTATTAGTTTTTTTGACTGGCCGCTTATTGGAGAAGTTCAATTTGTTGGACTAAAAAACTATCAAGATATGTTTCTAAATGACCCGATGTTTTGGGACTCGTTATGGGTTACGGTGAAATTTGCAGCATTATTTGTTCCATTTAATTTAATTATTGCCCTATTTTTAGCGATTTTGCTAAATCAAAAGGTAAAAGGATATGCGTTTTTTCGAACATTTTTCTATTTGCCAAGCGTTATTTCTGGTGTGGCTTTAGCGATGATTTGGGCATGGGTGTATAACGGGGAGTATGGTATTTTGAATTATTTTCTATCGCTTGTTGGTATAAAAGGACCAAATTGGTTAAGTGATCCGAACTGGTCGCTAATTGCGATGGTAATTGCTAGTTTATGGGGACAAGGTACGCTTATGCTCATTTTTTTAGCAGGATTAAAAAATATCCCGCAAAACTTGTATGAGGCTGCTTCCATTGATGGAGCTGGAAAAGTGCAACAATTTTTCAAAATTACATTGCCGATGTTAACGCCGACGATTTTATTTAATTTAATTACAACAATTATCGGTGCGTTTCAACAATTAACATTAGCGCTTGTATTAACCGGCGGAGGTCCATTAAAGTCCACCTATTTTTACGCGATGTATGTATATGAAAATGCATTTAAGTATTTTAAAATGGGCTATTCATCAGCGAATGCTTGGTTTATGTTTTTAATCATTTTAGGGTTAACACTACTTGTTTTTAAATCATCAGCAGCGTGGGTTTATTATGAAAATGAGATGAAGTCAAAGTAAAAGATGAATAAGGAGGATGCAGTGTGAGAACGAAGAAGCGCATACATCGAATTGTAGTGTACGCACTATTAATAGGTTTTTCCATTTTATTTTTATTGCCCTTCTTTTGGATGATTACAACATCTGTGAAATCACCAGGAGAATTATATTTATATCCGCCAAAGTGGATTCCATCTGAGTTTAAATTCAGTAATTTTGCAAAGGCGTGGACGAGTCAACCATTTAATACCTTTTTATGGAATTCAATTGTGGTAACAGTATTTTCAACAATCGGACAGTTAATATCATCTTCTTTAGTAGCATACGGTTTTGCACGTTTTAAATTTAAAGGACGGGATATTTTGTTCATGATTGTGCTAGCGACGATGATGATTCCGTGGGAAGTAACGATGATTCCGCTTTATATGGAATTTAATGCTCTCGGCTGGATTAATACGTTAAAATCTTTAATTATTCCATCTTGGTTTGGCGGTGCGTTTTTTATCTTTTTAATGAGACAATTTATTATGTCTGTTCCAAAGGAGCTAGATGAGGCTGCAAGGATGGATGGTGCGAACGCTTTTCAAGTTTACTACCGTATTTATTTACCGATTATGAAACCGATTTTAATTCTTGTTGCTGTTTTTAATATTTTAGGATGTTGGAACGATTATCTAGGACCGCTTATTTTCTTAAATGACCAAAGCAAATATACATTAACGCTAGGCTTAGCACAGTTTAAAGGTATGTTTGGCGTTGATATGGAAGGGATTATGGCGGTGACATTGTTAATTAGTATTGTACCTCTTGCACTCTTCTTTTTCGCACAACGCTATATTGTGGAAGAATCGGGGCATACGGGCCTTAAATAATAGAGCGTAGAAATGATGTGACAAAGTGAATGCAAAAAGGAGGATCGATATGGGACATAACATGTTAGAGGACTTAGAAAATGTTCAAGTAACAGGGCGGAATCGCATGGAGGGAAGAGCACATTTTATTCCCTTTCAAACTGAACAAGCGGCTCTATCTTTTACGCGTGAAAGCTCTTCTTATTACAAATTGCTGAATGGAATGTGGAAGTTTTTGTACTTAGAATCCCCAAAGCAACTTCCAGAGAATTTTTTCATAAGTGAATTTGATTGTAGTGAATGGGATACGATTCATGTACCTGGGCATTGGCAATTGCAAGGATACGGAAAGCCGCATTATACCGATTTATATTATCCGTTTCCGGTTCAGCCACCCCATGTTCCATTTGAAAATCAAGTGGGTTGTTATAAAAATGAATTTTATATACCAGAAAGTTGGAACGGAGGATGTATTCGTATTCGATTTGAAGGTGTGGATAGTGCCTTTCATTTATGGATAAATGGAGAAGAAGTGGGATATAGCCAGGGAAGTCGTTTGACGGCAGAGTTTGATATTACATCGTTTGTTCATGCCGGAAAGAATACGATGACAGTATGTGTGTATAGATGGTGTGATGGATCTTATATAGAAGATCAAGATATGTGGTGGTTAAGTGGTATTTTTCGTGATGTATACATTGTGCATGAACCTGCTGTACATATTTATGATATGACGTTATGTACAACGCTTGATGAAAATTATGAAAATGGTGTATTACAACTCAGTACAAAGATTTGCAACGAACAATTACTGAATAAAAATTATGTACTAGAGTATAAGTTTTGTAATAAGAATGGGGAAGTATTAGATCAACATACATCGTATTTGGACTTACAGGGGAAAAGGGTTATAGATGATACACATTCGTTTTTTGTCAAAAAGCCGCAGAAATGGTCCGCAGAAGACCCGTATTTGTATATTGTATTGTTCACGATTCGAAACGAAAATGGTGAAGTTGTAGAAGTGATTTCACAGAAGATCGGTTTCCGTATGATTGAGATGAAGGATAGAAATCTTCTTGTCAATGGTATTCCCATTATATTTAAAGGGGTGAATCGTCACGATCACCACCCGGATACAGGGAGATATGTCACATATGGAACAATGAAACAAGATGTAATGCTTATGAAACAGCATAATATTAATGCGGTGCGAACAGCACATTATCCGAATGATCCACGTTTTTATGATCTATGCGATGAGTATGGTTTATATGTAATTGATGAGGCTGATTTGGAATGCCATGGATTTGAGTTAATTGGTAATGCAAACGTATTAAGTGATGATCCTGAATGGGAAAATGCTTATGTAGATCGTGTGGAACGTATGGTACGTCGAGATCGTAATCATTCTTCAATTATTATGTGGTCACTCGGAAATGAATCTGGGTTCGGTTGTAATTTTATTGCAATGGCGAATAAGTGTAGGGAATTGGACCAATCAAGAATCATTCATTACGAAGGGGATCGAGAAACGAAAGTCGCTGATATTTTTAGTACAATGTATTCTTCAGTCGAAAAGATTATTGGTTATGCAGAAGAAGAAAAGTGGGAAAAACCTCATATTTTATGTGAGTATGCTCATGCGATGGGAAATGGACCAGGCGGATTAAAAGAATATTGGGAAGCGATTTATAGTCATAAAAGATTACAAGGTGGCTTTGTTTGGGAATGGATCGATCATGGATTACGTCAAGTGAATGAAAATGGAGAAGAGTACTTTGCATATGGAGGTAACTTTGGAGATACTCCGCATAATAGTAATTTCTGCATTGATGGACTACTCTTGCCAGATCGAACGCCATCGCCAGCTTTGTTGCAATATAAGAAAATAATTGAACCTATTAAAGTAGGAGAGATAGACATACGAAGTGGTAGGATTTCGATACAAAATATATATGATTTTCGCTCATTGAAAGGCTATCGTGTGCAGTGGACTGTCAAAAAAGAAGGAAAAGTAATTGCGAGTGATTCTATAGATGCCCCGCCTTTGTTACCGAAAGAGAGTTGTGAGATTCAGTTGCTTTTTAAAGATGAAATAGCCCTTCATACAGAGAAGGATTGCTATGTAACAGTATCGATTGTATTAGGAGCAGATACAAATTGGGGAGTAGCAGGACATGAAATAGCTTGGGAACAATTTTGTATTCCAGCTCTAAAAAAGATAAGAAGAAAAAGAGATTCGAAGTTATATGAGCCAGTAACTTTACATGAAACAAAGGAGGAAATTCGTGTTGCTGGTGAAAGTTTTGCTATTTCTTTTCACCCTGTAACAGGGCGTATAAAAGACTGGACCTTTAAAGGACAATCACTTATGGAAGAAGGGCCTGAATTAAATATTTGGCGGGCAACAATTGATAATGATATGTATGTAGTTGAAAAATGGAAAGAACAATATGTACACCTTGTGAAACATGACGTAGCGAGTATAGAAGCTGTACAACTTGAAAATGGAAATGTTGAAGTTGTTGTGAAAGGATTTATTTCCCCGCTTGTTGTGAACTGGAAAATTACTTTTACTTATACGTATGAAATTGAAAGAAGCGGGGCTATGAAAATAGAGACAAAGTTGAATCCAAGCGGTACTTTACCAGAGATGTTTCCGCGAATTGGGCTCGAAATGCGTCTGCCAAAACAATATCAAAATGTAAGTTGGTTTGGACGTGGACCAGGAGAATCATATGTGGATAGTAAAGAAGCGAACAAAATAGATTTGTATGAAATGACTGTAAAAGATTTATTTTTCCCGTATGTTTTTCCGCAAGAGACGGGAAATCGAACAGATGTAAAGTGGGTTTCGTTATATGATCAATATCATGTTGGATTTGTTGCGCATAGTACGCAAGATTTTAATTTTAGCGCCTTGCCTTACACGACAGAAGATTTAGAGAAAGCAGAGCGTTTATATGAACTACAAGAAAGGGAGTTTGTTACATTCCATCTAGATTATAAGCAAAATGGTTTAGGAAGCGCGAGTTGTGGGCCGGCTCAGCTTCCGGAGTATCAGTTGAAGCCGGAGCCGTGCCAGTTTGAAGTGTACATTGTTCCTTTTAATTGGGATCATAAACGAGCTTTTGAGATCGTAAAAGAATCTTAAATTACAAGAGAGCCCTTCTATTGCTAGGGCTCTTTCCTAGGGGGATATAAATGTTTGATTTACAACAAGTTCCATTTAGTCGGTACG
The DNA here is from genome assembly GCF_056396765.1 of Bacillus sp. 05T22. Lineage (NCBI taxonomy): Bacteria > Bacillati > Bacillota > Bacilli > Caryophanales > Bacillaceae > Bacillus > Bacillus sp. 05T22. The sequence goes on along the minus strand of NZ_JBFTMC010000003.1, from coordinate 40,636 downwards.
GTTCTTTTTTAGTTATTTCTTTAAACTATGATAACGGATTACTGATTCGAAACATTCGCGGTGGTGACGACGATTTTGGTGAAGTGTTTAAAATAGAGGTATTAAATCGGAAAGGAGAGGTTTTACCATGTGAAACAAAGATGTCGCCATCTTTACTAACGCTCCAAACTGTAGAAGGTGATGTGAAGATTTGTTTCTCTCATTCTGATACAATTCGTTTTTATTCGGATCGATTGCAGCTACGTTTTATTGGGATTACAAGTTCGTATGATTACTGTATTCCAAGTGCACAAGGTGGGTGGGAAATTAATAGCTTTTCAAAAGAAATGAGATTTCATTTATCTGCTATAGAAGGGGTTATGCATATGGATGCCCCGTTTGAAGAACTTCGTTGTAAACATATTATTGTTGATATTTATGCGCAAGATGAAGAATCAGGGATTGATGTGGAACTAACGGAATACAAAACAGTATTGCAGAAGCCGAAGGAGACAAAGACATTCGCGGAGACGGTGGATGCTGCTGAAGCGGATTTTGTAAATTGGTTACGTCATACATTGGCTGTCCCGAAAGACTTATTGAAAGGAAGAGAGTTAGCGGCTTATATTACATGGTCTTGTATGGTAGAAGCGGAAGGGTATTTACCGAGAAAAGCGATGTATATGTCAAAAAACTGGATGACAAATATATGGAGTTGGGATCATTGTTTTAATGCGATGGCATTAGCGATGCATCAGCCGACAGTAGCGTGGGATCAATTTATGATTTTCTTTGATAAGCAAGATGAGTGCGGTGTATTACCGGATTATATTAACGATAACAGTGGGCTATGGAATTGCTGTAAACCACCTATTCATGGGTGGACGCTGAAATGGATGATGGAACATACAGATTTTATAACAGAAGAGCATTTACAAGAAGTGTATGAACCGTTATGCAAATGGACGGATTGGTGGTTTACATATCGAGATGATGATGGGGATGGGGTTCCTCAATATAATCATGGGAATGATAGCGGTTGGGATAATAGTACGATTTTTCACCGTGGTGCCCCTATTGAGAGTCCGGACTTAAGCTCATTTCTTATTTTACAAATGGAGGTATTAGCGGAGGTCGCAGAGAAGCTTGGATTTGAAGAAGAAGCAAAGCGATGGGAAGCGCGAGCAAATACAACGCTCAATCGTATGATTCAACATTGTTGGAGAGAAAAGCGTTTTATTGCCCCGCAATCTGGGAATCATTCATATGAAGTATCAGATAGTCTTGTGTTATATATTCCTCTCATTTTAGGAAAAAGGTTACCTGAAGAAATCATTGAAAGTTTACTTGCAGAATTGAAAAAAGAAAATCACTTTTTGACAAAGTATGGTTTTGCAACAGAGAGTATAAGGAGTCCATATTATCGTGATGATGGATATTGGCGCGGACCAATTTGGGCACCGACAACATTTATTATGACTGAGGCTTTACAAGCAGTTGGCAAAAATGAATTTGCAAAGGATATTGCTGTTCGTTTTTGTAGGATGGCAAATAAAAGTGGGATGGCTGAAAATTTTCATGCACAAACCGGGCAAGGATTGCGTGATTTAGCGTTTACATGGACTTCTAGTGTGTTTCTTATTTTAGCAAATAAGTATTTGTTAACACAAAAAGAAAGTGTGCTCTATCAAAAAGTGACAAGATGAAAGAAAGGCACCGATTGGGCACCGGTGCCTTTTTAGTAAGAACGTGGCATAAGCAACAAACAAACAAGGTAGGCTAAAAAGCCTGTTCCGAAGCATAGAATCGCAATAACCCAAAGTATGCGAATCATACTAACGCTTATATCAAAATATTCTCCTAAACCACCGCATACACCAAATAAAACTTTATCAGTTTCAGATCTACGTAACTTTTTTTCCATTATAAACCCCTCTCCTTTTTAATCACCATTTTGTTTCTTTTATGTATTGGTGATTCTTTATACTTTTATCTTACATGGAAAAGAATATGTAAACTATCGAATTATATTACATTTTTCTGAAAGAAGATTACAGTTTTGTAAGGCAGTTGTACACATAAAAGAAAGGAGAGAATAGCCTCCTTTCTTTTACGTATATATTGCTTTTATTTTCGGAAACGATAAGGAACTGTTGTGACTATAACATTTTTCTTATATAGAAGATAGACACGTAGTAATACACTCGATTGGTTGTGTAAAAAGTTATGCCAGTTCTTTTTTGTAATAAATTGCGGAATTAAAACGGTAACGAAACGATTTTTTTCTTGCGCCTTATGCTGAATAATTGTAATTAATTTTGCGATAGGACGCATTAAGCTTCGGTAAGATGAGATAAAGGTAACGAGACGAATATTCGGTTGCCATTCTTTCCATTTTTCCTGCATACGTAGTTCACTTTCTTTATCAAAAGCTACATACACAGCGATAACTTGATCGCTAATTGTTTCTGCGTAATTGATGGATTGTTCGACTACTTTTGTAATGCCAGCGATGGGAACGATTACGATGTTACCAGTTACTTTTTCAGGAATTTCATTAAAATTGATGCGCAACTGTTCTCCTACTGCAACATAGTGATTGTGGATGCGATGAAAGATGAAAACAATGATAGGTAGAAAGATGAGAATGGACCATACTTGTGCAAATTTTGTAATAAAGAAAATGAGAAGCACAGTTAATGAAATAAGAGCGCCTAATAAGTTCGTTAGTAACTTTGGCAGCCATCCTTGTGGTTTTTCTCGTAACCATTTTATAATCATCCCTGTTTGTGACAATGTAAAAGGAATGAATACCCCGACAGCATATAACGGGATTAATTGCTCGGTTTTACCTTGGAATGCAATGATTAAAAGGATAGAACCAATACCTAACGTAATGATCCCATTTGAATACCCTAAGCGATCTCCACGCATTAAATACATACGCGGCATATATTTATCTGATGCTAAATTAAATGCTAAAAGTGGAAATGCTGAAAAACCTGTGTTTGCAGCTAGTACTAAAATAAGAGCAGTTGTTCCTTGAATAAAGTAGTATACAAAATTCCTTCCAAATATATTTGAAGCGATTTGAGACACAACAGTGTCATTATGTTTTGGTGCGATTCCATACCAATAGGCTAAAAATGTAATACCCGTAAATAAAATAGCAAGAATCGTTCCCATGATAACTAATGTTTTTGCAGCATTTTTCGCAGCGGGTTCTTTAAAATTTGGAATTGCATTGGAAATTGCTTCTACCCCTGTTAAAGCGGAACAACCGGATGAAAATGCCTTCAACAAGAAGAAGAGTGTAATGCCAGGCACGACAGTTCCAATTGGTGTATGTAAATTTGCTGGAGCTTGTCCGAAAATGATTTTAAAAACACCAGCGATAATTAAAACGACAAGCGCAAAAGCGAAGAGATAGACAGGATAAGCTAAAATTGATGCTGACTCCGTTACGCCTCGTAGGTTCAAAATTGTAATAAATAAAACAAGTATGATCGCGATGGGAACGGTGTATGTGTGCAGAGTTGGAAAAGCCGATGTAATAGCATCGGTTCCGGCTGAAACACTTACAGCTACAGTAAGGATATAATCAACAAGTAGCGATCCTCCTGCAATAAGTCCAGCATTTGTACCTAAATTTTTTTTAGAAACAACATAAGCACCTCCGCCGTGCGGATAAGAAAAAATGATTTGCCGGTATGATAAAATGAGCGCTGTTAATAAGATTAAAACGCCAATTGCAATCGGGATGGAATACCAAAAAGCAATCGCTCCAAATGCAGCAAGAACAATTAAAATTTGTTCTGTTCCGTAAGCGACAGAAGAAAGTGCGTCAGAAGAAAGGATTGCGAGTGCCTTTAGTTTATTTAATTTTTGTTCTCCTAGTGCTGTTGATTTAAGTGGTCTACCGATTAACAATCGTTTGAAGGTCGAAAACATAATGACACCACCAATACTTAAAATTTTGTGTTCAAAGCGGATTGCTATGAATACATACATTCCTATTTGGTAGTATTCGCGGCTTTTCGGTGAATCTTTCTGAAAAGAAAGAGGTAATAAATGGAGTAAGATAATTTAGGGAGAGAACGGGAACTATATTTCAATCCGTTGTACTTCAATCTCTTTCTTTTGTTGTTCAATATGTTTGTGGGAACAATTCTTAGTATACGCGGCTGTGCCGCTTACTACTTATATATGTAAAATTTGGGGCAAGTGCATTGGATGGGTTTCTCTATATTATTTGTCCTTACCGTTACAAATTGTAATCCCTATTTTGTTGTTAGTTACTATATGGATTAAGAAAAAATAAACACAATGTAGTATTTTTTACATTGTGTTTATTTTCGTTTTGTTTGAAGTGATTTTGAAATGAAGAGGGGCAAAAAGAAGATGAGGGATCATATATAATCTTCCGTCACCATTTTATATTTTAATTTAGTAAATGAACTTAATGTATGGAAAATACTTAAACCTTGTAATATGTCCATTGAAATGACGATGCCCATTGTAAATAATAGCAGGACAATAGAGATAAATATAAGTTTCATTTAATCACCATGTTTTTCAGTTATTTGTGTATCGACTGTAAATAACGTATGTAATTTCGCCTATTTTCATTCACCACCTGCACATTTCGTTCATACAATATCTTGACTAAATAAACACCCAACTTACACATGTACAGCTCTGGCTTAAGCAAGGAGGGTTATACCAGTTGAAGGAAAAAGCATATCAATCTAAACCGTTACTCACAAAGAGAGAGAGAGAAGTATTTGAATTACTGGTTCAAGATAAAACGACGAAAGAAATTGCAAGTGAACTTTTTATTAGTGAAAAGACCGTGCGCAACCATATATCAAATGCAATGCAAAAGCTAGGGGTTAAAGGGCGTTCGCAAGCGGTTGTTGAGCTTCTTCGTATGGGGGAACTCGAATTATAATGGGTGAGCCGACTTTTTTATAGAAGGTCGGCTATTTTTCTGTCTTGCAAATTACGAAGAAAAGGAGCAAAATAAAAAAGTCCTGGTCTATACAGGTACATATTTGGAAATCTATTAACAGGTATATTTTGGATCTATAAAGATCTAAAGTATGTAAGATATAATGATATGCAAAAAAATAAGATGATGAATGAGAAAACGGGTGATTATGTTGAATAGAGCAATTGGTGTCATTGATTCGGGAGTAGGGGGATTAACGGTAGCGAAAGAGTTAATTCGTCAGCTGCCAAAAGAGCGTATTATATATTTAGGAGATACAGCACGTTGTCCTTATGGCCCGCGTTCTCGCGAGGAAGTGCGTCAATTCACATGGGAAATGACAGAGTATTTATTAGCACTTGATATTAAAATGCTAGTTATTGCTTGTAATACTGCAACTGCGGTTGTACTTGAAGAGATGCAAAAACAATTAAAAATTCCAGTAGTGGGTGTGATTCATCCTGGTTCGCGTACAGCTTTAAAAGTAACGAATACGTACCATGTTGGTATTATTGGAACAATTGGAACGGTGAAAAGTGGTGCGTATGAAGATGCGTTAAAGTCCATTAATAACCGCGTTATGGTAGAAAGCTTAGCGTGTCCGCCATTTGTTGAACTTGTTGAAAGTGGAAACTTTGAGAGTGAGATGGCGTATGAGGTTGTTAGAGAAACGTTGCAACCACTGAAAAATACTGAAATCGATACGCTGATTTTAGGATGTACACATTATCCGATTCTAGGCCCGGTTATTAAGCGGGTAATGGGAGATAAGGTGCAGTTAATTAGTTCTGGAGATGAAACAGCTCGTGAAGTAAGTACGATACTATATCATAGTAAAATGTTAAATGAAGGGGAAGAACAAAGCGACCATCTCTTCTTAACCACAGGAAAAATAGATTTATTCAAAGAAATTGCTTCTAAATGGTTTGGACAGCCCATTGAAAATGTAAAACATATTAATTTGTAAACAAGTTAATAATAGATTTGTATAAAAAACTTCTGAGAAATCAGGAGTTTTTTTGTTTAGTAAATTGTAAGATAAGTTGTCATTGCTTGTTCTAAAATGATAAACAGCTCGTATACATATAGTACAAACTTAGATTTTAGGGGGAAATGGTATGCCTAAATCCACTTTTAAATGGCTTGTTTGTGTTACAGTAAGCGTAGCTTTATTATCAGGATGCGGTTTGTTAAATCAGGAGAAAGAAACGGAACAAATTGATCCACCGAAAAAAGTTACGTATACAGATGGTGCGAAGAAAGAGACTGCTACAAAAGAAAAACAAGGGCAAACGAAGAAATATGATTTATACCTCGTTGATAAAAATGGTTATGTTGTACCGCAAACATTTGATTTACCTGCGCCCAAAGGGAATGCAGTTGTGAAGCAAACATTGGAATATCTTGTGAAGGATGGTCCTGTAACAAATATGTTGCCAAATGGATTTCAAGCGGTTCTTCCAGCAAATACAACGCTGTCAGTTGATGTGAAAACAGATGGGACAGCAGTTGTTGATTTCTCAAAGGAAATAAAAAATTATAAAAAAGAAGAAGAGCGTCAAATCGTGGAATCTGTAGCATGGACATTGACGCAATTTAAAGAAATTAAGCAAGTCAAATTCCAGATGAACGGTAAAAATTTAGAAACGATGCCGGTTGCTGGTACACCGATTGGTGAAGGGGTTAGCCGTGCGGATGGAATTAACTTTGATGATGAGCAAGTGGCGGATGTAACGAATACGAAGCCGGTTACACTTTATTTCCTAGCGCGAAATAATAAAAAACAGTACTATGTGCCAGTAACACGCCGCGTGGCAGAAKGAAAGGAACATGAAGTAGCAACGGTTGTGAATGAGCTTGTTAAAGGACCGTCGGGTTCAGCTTTACTTAATGATTTTAATCCAGATGTAAAGCTCGTTAGTGAACCGAAAGTGCAAGATGGAAAGGTTACATTGAATTTCAATGAAAATATATATGTGGACAAAGGAAAAAGTATGATTTCAAATTATGTACTGCAATCACTCGTTCTATCTTTAACGGAAAAACAAGGTGTGAAAAATGTTTCTGTTGAAGTAAATGGAAAAGCAAATCTTGTTAACGAGAAGGGTGAGAAATTAACAAAACCTGTTGATCGTCCGCAAAACGTGAATACAGGTAGTTTTTAATCGTAAATAATTTGATATACTTATGTAGAAAAGGGGAATTTCTTTTTGGGTTCCCCTTCTTCTGTTGATATACATAATCATAAATTTAAAACGGGCTATACTAACAAGTAGCAGTTACTAGGTAGGGGGTTATTTTATGCGAGTAGATGGTAGACAAGCGGCAGAACTGCGCGATATACATCTTCATACAAATTATTTAAAACATCCAGAAGGGTCTGTACTAATTGAAGTTGGAGATACGAAGGTTATTTGTTCGGCAACGATTGAAGAACGTGTGCCACCATTTATGAGAGGCGAAGGAAAAGGGTGGGTAACAGCTGAATACGCCATGATTCCACGCGCAACAGAACAACGTACAATTCGTGAGTCCAGTAAAGGGAAAGTAACTGGTCGCACAATGGAAATTCAACGTTTAATTGGACGAGCATTACGTGCGGTTGTTGATTTGGAAGCACTTGGGGAAAGAACGGTTTGGATTGATTGTGATGTAATCCAGGCAGATGGAGGAACACGAACAGCGTCTATTACGGGTGCTTATGTTGCGATGGTGTTAGCATTTGAAAAGTTATTACAAGCAGAAAAAATATCTAAAATTCCAGTAAAAGATTATTTAGCTGCAACATCCGTTGGAATTGTTGAAGACCAAGGTGTAGTTTTAGATTTAAACTATGCAGAAGATTCTCAAGCTGATGTTGATATGAACGTTATTATGACGGGGAAAGGCCATTTTGTTGAAGTGCAAGGAACTGGAGAAGAAGCAACATTTAGCCGTGCGGAGTTAAATGAATTACTTGATGCAGCTGAAAATGGGATTTTACAACTCATTGAAAAACAAAAAGAAGCATTAGGTGACATCGTATCTCATATAGAGTAGAGGTGGGAAATATGAAACATGTTGTTGTAGCAACGAAAAATATAGGGAAAGTACGTGAATTTGCCGAGCTATTTGAGAGATTTGACTTAGAAGTAAAATCTCTTCATGACTTCCCTCATATTGAAGAAGTTGAGGAAACTGGTGAAACATTTGAAGAAAATGCACTTTTGAAAGCGGACAGTTTATGTAAACAGTTAAATTCAATTGTTATTGCGGATGATTCAGGGTTAATTGTTGATGCGTTGAATGGAAATCCTGGTGTGCGCTCTGCTCGCTATGCTGGTGAGCAAAAAGATGATCAGGCAAATATCGATAAAGTTTTAACAGGATTAGATGGCATTCCGATGGAAAAGCGTACAGCGCGTTTTTATTGTGCGTTAGCGGTTGCTTTTCCAGAAGAAAATARAGAGTCGGTTATTGTAAATGGAACGTGCGAAGGGAAAATTCTAGAGCAACGTCGTGGTGAAAATGGTTTCGGATATGATCCAATCTTTTATGTAGAAGAATACAAACGAGCGATGGCAGAGTTAACTTCAGATGAGAAAAATGAAATCAGTCACCGCGGGCGTGCTCTTCGTAAGTTAGAAGAAAAAATTTCAGCGTGGTTTTTAGAAGAATAAGGGAGAGAGACCGATGAGAGCTTTAATTGTAAGCGATAGTCACGGTTCTACGAAAGAATTACAGCAATTAAAAGATACATATGAGGGAAATGTAGATGTTATGATTCATTGCGGTGATTCAGAACTAGCACCAGATCATCCAGATTTACGAGGGTTCCAAGTAGTAAAAGGGAATTGCGATCTTTATCATAGTTTTGAAGAAGAAATCATTACCGATGTAGATGAAATACGCTTTTTTGCTACACACGGTCATCGATACAATATTAAAATGACTTTGCAAACACTTTTATATCGTGCAAAAGAAGTGGAGGCGAATATTGTATGTTTTGGACATTCTCATATGTTGGGAGCGGAATTTATTGATGGTATTTTATTCATCAATCCAGGAAGCATTTTACTGCCACGTTCCCGTAAAGAAAAAACATTTACTTTGTTAGAAGTAAATGAAAAGGACATTGAAATTCGATTTGAAACATTAGCTGGAAAAGTTGTCGCACATAAAACTTTTCAAAGAGGATAAGAAAAATTATCCTCTTTGAAAAAAGGTGTTGACTTTATCTGCGTGTGCAAATATAATAAAACTTGTCGATAAGACATCAGGCGGAAATGAAAACAAAATATGCGGGTGTAGTTTAGTGGTAAAACAAGAGCCTTCCAAGCTCTGGTCGAGAGTTCGATTCTCTTCACCCGCTCCATGTCCCAGTAGCTCAGCAGGATAGAGCAACGGCCTTCTAAGCCGTCGGTCGGGAGTTCGAATCTCTCCTGGGACGCTAAAAAAACCTTGTTATCTTTTGATAGCAAGGTTTTTTATTTGTTTTAGCATTAGTTATTAATAAACTTTTCAAACACAAACCCATAATCTTTCACGTTATATTGCTTCTTCGTATCCACAAGCCAATTAAACGCAATTTGATTCATTTCTTTAAATTGCTCTGCTAAATTAACTTGTGCATTTGTAATACGGCTAAATGTGTTAGAAGCCATATCTAAACTTTTGTGAGCGTACTGTAATGTAATATCATTTTCATATGAAATTTCCTCAATTTTGAGAAGGGCTTTATATAAGTCTTTGAGCTCTTCAATGTGCTTTTTATGAACGTCAATTGAGTAATACTCATCCCCCATATGAAATTTAATCTCCACATCTAAATCGATTGTACCAGCAGTTTCTAGCGCTACGTTTCTAATTTGATATTTACTATAACTATAACGGCGTAATGTGCGCTTCTTACTCGTTGCACTCGTTCCATCTAAATGAATTAACCCTTTGTTTGTAAAACAATATTCATCTGATTTTGATTTAATTAGAAAATAAATTTTCTCTCCATCTTCATGCATCACATAATCATCAGCATCCACTTTATCATAATCTTTCGGTGTGATTACAGAACCTACATCGCTTAGTCCGAGAACATCGGCAGCTACCTTTTTGAACATATGGATCATTCCCCTTTAATTTCTGGATTTTGAATTGCATAAAAATATTTTAACATTTTTTAACAAGGGAATTAGGCTGTATTTAAAAATTTATAAGAAGGTGAAGGAGAGAAATATCTCGAATGTGATGTAATAAATGATTACAAAGGTGTTTCGTAAATCAATTAGTTTAAGAATAAATCCACCAAAGAAGTACTAAGAAAAGAATGTTAATTTTGCAGACGATTATAGAGAACTCCCGTAAAACCACTTTCAATTCTGTTAGGTGGTTTTTCTTTTTTTTTGAAATCTTACAATTCTGTAAGGTAAGTGTAAGAAAGTTCGATGGTAACAAAATGCCAGTTCTTTATAATTAAGGTAACGAAGATGACGCGAGGAGGAAGAAAACATGAAAGGATTAGTTGTAACAGCTTTAACAGTAGCTTTCGGGTTTGTTGCATATGAGAAATTAACAGATGTAATTGAGGTTGTAAAACATTTAGTAGCATAGAGAGAATTGTTATGAGAGGGAAAGGGAATGGGTAAATGAATGGAATGGTTATTTGGAATTATAGGTGTTTGTAGTGTTATATTATTGTTATTTGTCCCTAGCGGAATACTGAGTCCTACTACAAGTTTATTTTTTATGTGTTTACTTGCCTGCATTATACTTATTATTATGTTTTTGATGAAACGAAGTAAGCCAATCTTCTTTTTTAGCATAGTTGTTGTTACAATTATTGTTCTCCAAATGATTACTCTTTTCGTATATCCTACAATTATAAAAGCTGCCCATTAATGAGGAAATCCTCTGCGTTATTTGCTGAGGATTTTTTATATGTATAAAGCGGATTTTCTGATATGATTTTTTCGTTTTAATTATAAAAGTCGAATATTTTCATATTTCAAATAAATATATTTGGAATGTTGTTTTCTTAACAGCCATTTGTTATATTTACTTTGAAGATATTTAAAATCTAAAAAAAGAGGCGGACGTATGGATAAAAAAGAAAATACGGTCGTATTGTTTCCGCAGTTGTCAGAGCGTTATATTGATCAAGGGTTTATGGCGCTGCGGGAGCGGAAGTTCGAAGATGCATTGCGCTGTTTTGAAATATTACGCCAGTATAATGGAGAAACAGAGCAAACAGAATTAGCTTCAGTTATTTGTTTATTAGAATTAAAGCGAATGGAAGAATCAAAAGACCGATGTGAGAAGTTGCTTGAAACAGGAACAGTCTTGTTTGGGGATATTCTTGAAACATACGTGACTATTTTAGTTCAAACAAATGATTATGTAGGTGTAATTGAGACTGTTGAAGAGGTTGTGCAGAAGAAAGAATTGACTGTAGAGCAAAGAGAAAAGTTAGCGCAGCTTGCCCAATTTGCGGAGAATATGCTAAATGGTGAGGAAACGACGCTAGTAGAATCAGATTTTGATCTGGAAGAATTTTCAAAAGGTCTATTTGTAGAAAATTTTGGGCAGCAGCTACAGGTAATTCATGCTCTTTTAATTAAAAATCTCGAAAAAGCTTTGCCAGCTTTACGGAAATTTCTCGTTGATAGCACGCGACATCCATATTTAAAAACTTCTATTATATACAAAATGGTAGAGAAGCGTATGGAAGAAGAAATAGAAGTAGAGAAATTTGGCGAAAGAATAATGATTATTCCAGCTCATTTGGATCATAATGATGAGTACTCGAAGAAAGTTATACATATATTATCTAATCGTTTAGAAAGTGATAATCCAAATATGTTTGAGGCGATTATTACATATTGGAGAGAAATGCAAGCTAGTATTTTCCCGTTCCCATTACTAATGGATAAAGTAGAAGTATGGGCAGCGGTTTTAGAGCGAATCGGGAGAAAGCGTTTCGGATTAATCATCGATGAAGAGGAACTTATGGCGGCGTATAATATTACCGTTGAAGAGTTTCATATTGCCTATCAATGGTTTTTACGCGTGGAGAGAGAAGGGCATTTACCTGTATAATTATGAAAAAGAATCGTTCAGTTATTGAAACGAGAATATTCTATGTTATAATGTAAGGGTTGCAAAAGGCTGAATTATGCCTGCTTGTAAGAGGAGAGAAGTATAATTCTCTTACTTAATATGTTTCATATTATTCTCGAACAAAATATACCGTGTTTGTCTTATAGACAAATAATAGATTGAGAATCGCGTGTCTTAAGGCTTATTGCTAGAAGATTAGAAAGCTTAAATAAATTGGCTCTCATGCTTTTGTTGTTTCTAAAAAAGAAATAATGAAAATCTCAATCTGTAGAGGTATGTGCATACATTATTATAGTTGGAGGGAAAGAATAAATGGCTGCAAAATGGGAAAAATTAGAAGGTAACGTTGGCGTTTTAACAATCGAAGTTGATGCTAAAGAAGTAAACAACTCTATCGACGCTGCGTTCAAAAAAGTAGTAAAAACAATTAACGTACCTGGTTTCCGTAAAGGAAAAATGCCTCGTCCGTTATTCGAACAACGCTTTGGTGTTGAATCTTTATACCAAGATGCTTTAGATATTATCTTACCAAAAGCATACGGTGAAGCAATCGATGAAACTGGTATCTTCCCAGTTGCTCATCCTGAAATCGACATCGAGAAGTTCGAGAAAAATGAAAACTTAATCTTCACTGCAAAAGTTACTGTAAAACCTGAAGTTAAATTAGGTGAATACAAAGGACTAGCAGTAGAAAAAGTTGAAACAACTGTAACTGACGAAGATGTAGAGAACGAATTACAATCTTTACAAGAGCGTCAAGCTGAACTAGTTGTTAAAGAAGAAGGTACTGCTGAAAATGGCGATACAGCTGTAATCGACTTTGAAGGTTTCGTTGATGGCGAAGCATTCGAAGGCGGAAAAGGCGAGAACTACTCTCTAGCAATCGGTTCTGGTACATTCATCCCAGGTTTTGAAGAGCATTTAATTGGTCTAAAAGCTGGCGAGTCAAAAGACGTTGAAGTATCATTCCCGGAAGAGTACCATGCAGAAGAACTTGCTGGTAAACCAGCAACATTTAAAGTAACAGTTCATGAAATTAAAGCAAAAGAACTTCCAGCTTTAGATGACGAGTTCGCTAAAGATGCAGACGAAGAAGTTGCAACTCTTGAAGAGTTAAAAGCAAAACTTCGTACAAACTTAGAAGAAGGCAAAAAGCACGAAGCTGAGCACAAAGTTCGTGACGAAGTAGTAGAAAAAGCTGCTGCTAACGCTGAAATCGAACTTCCAGAAGCTATGATCGAAACTGAGTTAGATCGTATGATTCGTGAATTCGAACAACGCTTAAGCCAACAAGGTATGAACCTTGAGCTTTACTACCAATTCACAGGTACTGACGCTGACAAGCTAAAAGAACAAATGAAAGAAGATGCACAAAAACGTGTAAGAATCAACCTTGTTCTTGAAGCGATCATTGAAGCTGAAAACATCGAAGTTACTGAAGAAGAAGTAACTGCAGAAGTTGAAAAAATGGCTGCAATGTACAATATGCCAGTTGACGCTATCACACAAGCTCTTGGAAGCTTAGATGCTTTATCTGAAGACATTAAAGTTCGTAAAGCTGTAGACTTCTTAGTAGACAACAGCAAAGCTGCATAATAAAATAACAAGGCGCGATTTTGGATCGTGCCTTGTTTTATAAATATAGATATAAATATATTTATAAATTTTTTCGATGAAGAAGGAAATGAACCTTCTAAAGTCGAATATACATATTTCAAAAGTTTTAAAAATTTTTTATTTGTACATAACTGGTCATATTATTTGTATTTCTCGCCACGTAGTGACATAATATGTATTTACATACGATACATTTATCGTGTACATACGAAGGCAAGATATTAGCACTTTGTAAGGGGTGTGAAAATATGTTTAAATTTAATGATGAAAAAGGGCAATTAAAATGTTCTTTCTGTGGTAAAACACAAACGCAAGTCCGAAAGCTTGTTGCTGGTCCTGGTGTTTACATTTGTGATGAGTGCATTGAGCTTTGTACAGAGATTGTGCAAGAGGAGCTTGCGAAGGACGAAGAAGTAGAATTCAAAGATGTACCGAAACCGGTAGAAATTCGTGAAATCTTAGATGAGTATGTAATCGGACAAGATAATGCGAAGAAAGCATTAGCGGTAGCGGTATATAATCATTACAAACGCATCAATTCTAACAGCAAAATTGATGATGTAGAATTGGCGAAAAGTAATATCGCACTTATCGGGCCAACAGGTAGTGGTAAAACATTATTGGCACAAACATTAGCGCGTATTTTAAATGTTCCATTTGCAATCGCGGACGCAACATCTTTAACAGAAGCTGGATATGTAGGGGAAGATGTAGAAAACATCTTACTAAAACTTATTCAAGCAGCTGATTACGATGTAGAGAAAGCTGAAAAAGGAATCATTTATATTGATGAGATTGATAAAGTGGCGCGTAAGTCAGAAAATCCATCAATTACACGTGATGTATCTGGTGAGGGTGTACAGCAGGCCCTTCTGAAAATTTTAGAGGGTACTGTAGCAAGCGTTCCGCCTCAAGGTGGTCGTAAACATCCGCATCAAGAGTTTATTCAAATTGATACAACGAACATCTTATTCATTTGTGGTGGTGCGTTTGATGGCATTGAGCCAATTATTAAACGTCGCCTTGGTGAAAAAGTAATTGGATTTGGTTCAGAGAAGAAAAATGCTGATGTAAATGAAAAGCATGTTTTATCTCACGTATTACCAGAAGACCTTTTACGATTTGGTTTAATTCCAGAGTTTATTGGTCGTCTTCCAGTTATTGCGAATCTAGAACCACTTGATGAAGATGCTCTTGTTGATATTTTAACAAAACCGAAAAATGCGCTTGTAAAACAGTTCCAAAAATTATTGGAGCTTGACGATGTTGAGCTGGAATTTGAAGAAGGAGCACTGATTGAAATTGCGAAAAAAGCAATTGAACGTAAAACAGGTGCTCGTGGACTTCGCTCTATTATTGAAGGCTTAATGCTAGATGTAATGTTTGAGCTTCCATCTCGTAAAGATATCGAGAAGTGTATTCTTTCAAAAGAAACAGTAGCGGACAATGCACCGCCAAAATTGGTGTTACAAGACGGTACTGTACTTGATACAAAAACATCTGCATAGTGTAAAAAAGAAACAGCAATTTTTATAATTGCTGTTTCTTATTATGTTTAGCACTATTCCTCCCAGGAAATACTAAATGGTAAAACATAGCGGGAGGAAATGAATTATGAGCTGGACAAACATATTCTTACTTGTTCAACTTGTTTTTGGTGTAATTGTCGGATTGTATTTTTGGCATTTGCTCCGAAACCAGCGAACACAAAAAGTTTCAATTGATCGAGAATCGAAAAAAGAATTAGAACAACTTCGCAAAATGCGCGAGATTTCTTTAACAGAACCACTTGCCGAAAAGGTACGTCCTGCATCCTTTTTAGATATTGTTGGTCAAGAGGACGGAATTAGATCATTAAAGGCAGCGCTTTGTGGACCGAACCCGCAGCATGTCATTATATATGGACCTCCTGGGGTAGGGAAAACAGCGGCGGCACGTCTTGTGTTAGAAGAAGCGAAGAAAAATCAAAAATCACCATTTCGTATGAATGCAACATTTATTGAACTAGATGCAACAACTGCCCGCTTTGATGAGCGCGGCATTGCTGATCCTTTAATTGGCTCGGTACATGATCCGATTTATCAAGGTGCAGGTGCAATGGGGCAAGCAGGAATTCCACAACCGAAAAAAGGTGCTGTAACAGATGCACATGGTGGCATTTTATTTATTGATGAAATTGGTGAGTTGCATCCAATCCAGATGAATAAAATGTTAAAAGTATTAGAAGATCGCAAAGTATTTTTAGAAAGTGCATACTACAGTGAAGAAAATTCAATGATTCCAACATACATACATGATATTTTTCAAAAAGGCTTACCAGCAGATTTCCGCTTAGTCGGAGCGACAACTCGTTCTCCAGATGAAATTCCTCCTGCTATTCGTTCTCGTTGTTTAGAAGTTTTCTTCCGTGAACTTGATACAGAAGAAATTCAAAAAGTAGCGAAGAATGCAGCTGAAAAAGTGAAAATGGAGATAGGAAAACAAGGTGTTGAAATGATCGGCATGTATGCAAGAAATGGAAGAGAAGCCATTAATCTTGTGCAAATTTCTGCAGGAATGGCGATTAATGAGGGACGTTCTTTTATTAAAGATGAGGATATTGAATGGGTTGTACATTCTAGTCAGCTGACTCCAAAATATGAAAAGCGTATTTATCCAATTCCGAAGATCGGTCTTGTAAACGGTCTTGCAGTATATGGACCGAATACAGGGGCGCTATTAGAAATTGAAGTAATGGCAATTCCAGCTGCGGAAAAAGGTGCGATAAATGTTACAGGAATTGTGGAAGAAGAGAGTATTGGTAGTCAAACAAAATCGATTCGCCGTAAAAGTATGGCAAAAGGATCCGTTGATAATGTATTAACCGTGCTCCGCTCCCTAGACTTGTTACCAGAAGGATATGATATACATATTAATTTCCCAGGTGGTATTCCAATTGATGGTCCTTCAGCAGGCATTGCAATGGCAACAGGGGTATATTCAGCGCTTCACCAAGTGTATGTGAATAACGAAATAGCGATGACCGGAGAAATAAGCATTCATGGAGAAGTAAAACCAGTAGGCGGCGTATATGCAAAAGTAAAAGCAGCAAAAAAGGCAGGAGCGAAAAAGGTTATTATTCCTGCTGAAAACATGCAGCCATTTTTATATACGATAAAGGGTATCGAGATTATTCCTGTTCGAAAATTAAAAGAAGTTTTTGCCTTAACATTCGTTCAGGAAAAATTGCATCGTGAAATTGATGTGCACCGCGAGCTAGATGAAGGCGATGTACAATCGATGTAAATTAAATCGGGTTCTAAGAAGTGATTTCCTTTTAGGTAAATGGGAAATAGAACATGTAATATTTTCCAGACTTCGTTTAAGTTTGTATGCTTAAGCGAGGTCCCTTTTTCTTTTATCCCGCTATTCGTGGGCAATAGGCCCCTACTTCAAAGCTAAGAGAGAAGAGGAGAAAATAGGTAGGGCAACTTACCTGTAAAAGCCCGATTGGTGATGGTTAACTAAGGCCCCTACGGCTGGAAGTTTCACTTTATAGAGAAAGAAAAAGTAGGAGATTTGCAATTGTAAGGAATCTCTGCAATTGCATCCAAGTGTATTGTAATATAAAATAGTTGAACAGGAGTTTAATTTATTATGGAGGTGCTATGTCTAGTATGAATACGAACGAAAGAATTGTGCCCCTCCTACCATTAAGAGGCGTTCTCGTATATCCAACGATGGTTCTGCATCTTGATGTAGGACGTGATAAATCAATACAAGCACTAGAGCAGGCAGCAATGGATGAAAATATCATCTTTTTAGCGATGCAAAAAGAAATGAATATCGATGATCCAAAAGAAGATGACATATATAGTGTGGGTACAGTAGCGAAAGTAAAGCAGATGTTAAAACTGCCGAACGGCACGCTTCGTGTCCTTGTAGAAGGTTTACATAGAGCAGAAATTGTAGAATTTATTGAAGAAGAAAATGCAATACAGGTTTCTATTCAAACAGTAACAGAGGAAGAAGAAGGCGATTTAGAAGAAAAGGCTCTAATGCGCACGTTACTTGAACATTTCGAGCAATATATTAAAGTTTCGAAAAAGGTATCGAATGAAACGTTTGCGACAGTAGTAGATGTTGAAGAACCTGGCCGCCTAGCTGATTTAATTTCTTCTCATCTACCAATTAAAACAAAACAAAAGCAAGAAATTTTAGAGATTAGATCAGCGAAAGAAAGATTACATACGCTCATTTCTATTATTCAAGATGAACAGGAACTACTTAGTTTAGAAAAGAAAATTGGACAAAAGGTGAAACGTTCAATGGAACGTACACAAAAAGAATATTTCTTGCGTGAACAAATGAAGGCGATTCAAACAGAACTTGGTGATAAAGAAGGTAAAGGCGGCGAAGTAGAGAAACTTCGCGAAAAAATCGAAGAGGCTGGAATGCCAGAAGAAACGAAGAAAGCTGCCCTAAAAGAATTAGATCGTTATGAAAAGTTGCCAGTAAGTTCTGCAGAGAGTGGTGTCATTCGCAATTATCTGGATTGGTTATTAGCACTTCCGTGGACAGAAGCGACAGAGGATATGATCGATTTAGCACATTCTGAAACAATTTTAAATAGAGATCATTATGGTCTTGAGAAAGTGAAAGAACGTGTACTGGAATATTTAGCTGTACAAAAGCTAACAAATTCTTTAAAAGGACCAATTCTTTGTCTAGTAGGCCCTCCGGGTGTTGGGAAAACATCTTTAGCTCGTTCGATTGCCACATCGTTAAATCGTAATTTTGTCCGTGTTTCCCTTGGTGGTGTTCGTGATGAATCTGAAATTCGTGGTCACCGTCGTACATATGTGGGAGCAATGCCAGGGCGTATTATTCAAGGGATGAAGAAGGCAAAAACAATCAACCCAGTCTTTTTATTAGATGAGATTGATAAGATGTCCAATGATTTCCGTGGCGATCCGTCTGCTGCATTATTAGAAGTATTAGACCCGGAGCAAAACCATAATTTTAGCGATCATTATATTGAAGAGCCGTACGACCTATCAAAAGTAATGTTTGTTGCAACTGCAAATACGCTTGCAAGCATTCCAGGTCCACTCCTTGATCGTATGGAAATTATTTCGATTGCTGGTTATACAGAGATTGAAAAGGTACATATTGCTCGTGAACATTTATTGCCGAAGCAATTAAAAGAACATGGCTTGCGAAAAGGGAATTTACAAATTCGTGATGAAGCCCTGCTTGAAATTATTCGCTACTATACGCGTGAGGCTGGTGTTCGAACGTTAGAACGTCAAATTGCAAAGATTTGTCGTAAAGCAGCAAAGATCATTGTTACAGAAGAGCGTAAACGTATTATTGTAACGGAAAAAAATATTACAGACCTACTTGGTAAACACATATTCCGTTATGGGCAAGCTGAAACGAAAGATCAAGTTGGAATGGCAACTGGTTTAGCGTATACAGCTGCTGGTGGTGATACACTCGCAATTGAAGTATCTGTATCACCAGGAAAAGGAAAATTAATTTTAACAGGGAAACTTGGAGATGTTATGAAAGAATCCGCACAAGCTGCATTTAGTTATATTCGCTCTCGTGCAGAAGAACTTCATATCAATTCAGATTTCCATGAAAAGAATGACATCCATATTCATGTTCCAGAAGGAGCAGTGCCAAAGGATGGTCCATCAGCTGGTATTACGATGGCAACGGCGCTTATTTCCGCATTGACAGGTGTACCTGTTAGTAAAGAAGTAGGGATGACAGGTGAAATTACCCTTCGTGGTCGTGTATTACCAATCGGTGGTTTAAAAGAAAAAACATTAAGTGCTCATCGCGCAGGCTTAACAAAAATTATTTTGCCGGCCGAAAATGAAAAAGATTTAGATGATATTCCAGAAAGCGTAAAAGAAAACCTTACGTTTGTGCTTGTGTCTCATTTAGACGAAGTATTGGAGCACGCATTAGTAGGAGTGAAACAATGAAAGTAACAAAAGCAGATATTGTCATTAGTGCTGTTAAACCAGAACAGTATCCAGATGGTGACTTACCAGAAATTGCATTAGCAGGTCGTTCTAATGTTGGGAAGTCTTCTTTTATTAATAAAATTTTAAATCGTAAAAAGTTAGTTCGTATTTCTTCTAAACCAGGAAAAACGCAGACACTCAACTTTTTCTTAATTAATGAAATGATGCATTTTGTCGATGTTCCAGGTTATGGATATGCGAAAGTATCGAAAACAGAGCGAGCGGCATGGGGCAGAATGATTGAAACCTATTTTACAACGCGTGAGCAATTAGATGCGGCTGTATTAGTAGTGGATCTACGTCACTCGCCGACAAACGATGATGTTATGATGTATGATTTCTTAAAGCATTATGAAATTCCAACAATCATCATTGCAACAAAAGCCGATAAAATTCCGAAAGGGAAATGGCAAAAGCATTTGAAGGTTGTGAAGGAAACGCTTGATATTGAACAAGGTGATGAAGTTGTTCTATTTTCATCGGAAACAGGGCTTGGAAAAGAAGAAGCGTGGAAAGCCATTCATAAGTTTACAAAAACAAAAAACGTGTGACGATTCGTCGCACGTTTTTTTGTTTACTTATAGTACGGGTTCAAAAAGGAGGATAAAGAGAGCCGAGTAGTTCGAGGCGCGGAAGCCACGAGGATACGGACTATATGAGTACCGGAGTGGCGACGTAATGAAGAAATGCGAAAGCTATCTTTACCGGACTTTTTGAACATCTGCTTATAGTACGTTTAATGTAACTTCAATATTTCCTCTAGTCGCTTTTGAATATGGACATACGCCATGTGCAGCTTCTATAAGCTCTTGTGCTTCAGCATGAGAAACGCCAGCTACACGTACATCAAGTGCAGCAGATAATCCAAAACCACCGTCCGTATCTTTTCCAATTGAAACATGAGCTGTCACTTCTGTACTTTCTACTTTTACACGTTTTGTACGAATAACAAGTTGTAATGCACTATCAAAGCATGCTGCATAACCAGCTGCAAATAATTGTTCTGGGTTCGTTGCTTCGCCGCCCATACCGCCTAATGCTTTTGGCATCTTGACATCAAGGTTTAGAATGCCGTCCTCTGAAACAACTTTCCCGTTTCTTCCACCTGTTGCAGTTACAGTTGCTGTGTATAATTTTTCCATTTTCATTCCCCTTTTCTATCATTAATTGGTTTCATGGTTTCAATTAATTTATTTAATTGAACCAATAATGATCGGTATTCTTGCTCTGTAATCCCTAAATTGGTAGCAATGGTTTTTGGCAATGAACATGCTTTTTCTTTTAAAGCGTGTCCTTGTTCTGTTAGTTCAATGCACACCTTGCGTTCATCTTCCTTAGAACGAACACGTTTAACTAATCCTAATGTTTCCATGCGTTTTAACATAGGGGTTAAAGTGCCAGAATCTAAAAATAGACGTTCACCAATTTCTTTTACAGTTAATCCATCTTGCTCCCAAAGTACTAATAATGTAATGTACTGTGGATACGTAATACCCATTTCTTCTAGATAGGGTCGATAAAAGCGTGTTACTTCCCTAGAGCAAGCATAAATAGAAAAGCAAAGCTGATTATCGAGATGCAAAGGATTATCTTTCATGAGCATCCCTCCTTTTAAATTGTGCACAATTAAATTTTGTGAAATAAATATAGCGAAAAAGAAATGAGATGTCAAATACATTGCAACGAAAAAATTTTGAGAAATGTGTCACATGAAAGAAGTTGTTACATTTTGGAACAATCATACATATTTTTCTGTATGATGAAAGAAGATAGAGAAAGAGAGTATTTCAATTCGTATGGAATAGTTTCCATCACTTGATTCTGATAGATTTTTTTGGTAACGTACAAATAGAATTATTATTTTATAATGATTATAAAGTAAGGTGTATATACATTTTGATTTTCTAACATATAAGTCGCTGTTATGAAGAACAAAAGGTGACATGTACTCATTTTCTCTCTTTGTTTTCACTTGGCATGGGGCAGGAAGAGGGTCTGACCACTTCTATGCGTGGCTGGATGCTCTTCCACCTAAAGATTAGGTTTTATGTCGTTTTTCAATTTGTATTTATATAGTCAGATGAGTAATGTATTTCCTGCTAGGTGTGAAAAGCAGAAAAAATAATTTGTTGATGTTCACACGATTGTCAGATTCATAACAGGAAAGTTGTATTATGATAGTAGATAAGGTGATAAAACGGTTGAAGGGGGACATGCTGCGTGCATATTCTTGTTGTTGGTGTAAATTATCGAACAGCCCCTGTAGAATTTCGTGAGAAACTAACATTTCAGGCAGCGGAGTTAGAGCAGGCAATGACAACGTTACAAAATCAAAAAAGCGTGTTAGAAAATGTCATTGTATCAACGTGTAACCGCACAGAAATCTATGCTGTCGTTGATCAATTACACACGGGACGATATTACATTAAGAAATTTTTAGCTGATTGGTTTCAGCTTGGTATAGAAGAGGTTTCACCATATTTGTCTATTTTTGAACAAGATGGTGCCGTGGAACATTTATTCCGTGTAACGTGCGGATTAGATTCTATGGTAGTGGGTGAAACACAAATCTTAGGACAAATTCGAAATAGCTTCTTAGAGGCGCAAAAAGTGAAAGCAACAGGGACAATTTTTAATGAATTGTTCAAACAAGTCATTACGTTAGCAAAGCGTGCGCATTCAGAAACAACAATTGGTGAAAGTGCCATGTCTGTTAGTTATGCTGCTGTTGAACTTGGAAAGAAAATTTTCGGTGATTTAACAGACTGTCATGTTTTGATTCTTGGCGCTGGAAAGATGGGTGAACTTGCCCTGCAAAACTTATATGGAAGCGGAGCTCGTAAAGTGACCGTTATGAACCGTACGTTTACGAAAGCGGAAACAATGGCCGAGAAATATATGGGGCATGCAAAACCGTTAAGTGAATTACAGTGTGCGCTTTTAGAAGCGGATATTTTAATTAGTTCAACTGGTGCTTCAGATTACGTGATTACGAAAGAAATGATGACAAGAGTGGAGCGTATACGTTGTGGTCGTCCATTATTTATGGTAGATATTGCAGTACCGCGTGATATTGATCCGACAATCGATGAGCTAGAAGGTTCTTTCTTGTACGATATTGATGATTTACAAGGTGTAGTAGAAGCCAATCGTGCTGAACGTTTGAAAGAGGCGGAAAAAATTCAGCTTATGATCGAAGAGGAAATCGTTATATTTAAAGCTTGGTTAAATACGCTTGGCGTTGTTCCTTTAATATCAGCTTTACGTGATAAAGCATTAGCGATTCAAAGTGATACGATGCAAAGTCTTGAACGAAAAATTCCAACGCTTAGTGATCGTGAAAGAAAAGTGATTAGTAAGCATACGAAAAGTATTATCAATCAACTGCTAAAGGATCCAATTTTAGTAGCGAAAGAGTTAGCGGCCGAAGAGGGAGCTACGGAAAAGCTCGCTTTATTTGCGAAAATTTTTGATTTAGAAGCGCAAGAAGCGGCCATGGAACATATTGAAGAACCAGAGCATAAACGAGTGTGGACAGCATCCGTTCCATCTTTATAACTGGAAGGATGATCGGATGGGTTTTTTAAATAATAGTATTATTTATCATATCGCAATTATTTTATATGCTTGTAGCATTAGTTTATATTTTATAGATTATTTCCAAAGTAACCGAAAGGCGAATCGAATTGCTTTTTGGTTACTTGCGATTGTATGGGTATTACAGTCTATTTTTATGTTACTTCGAGCTACGGAATCAGAGACGAATCCGATTTTGACATTATTGTCAGGGATTTATTTTTATGTGTGGCTATTAATTACAATGTCACTCGTAATCAATCGATTTATGCGCATTGACTTTTTAGTCTTTTTTACAAATGTCATTGCTTTTGGCGTAAGCGCTTTTTCTATTTTCACTCCGCTCGGAAAAATGTCGCCTGTACTCGCACATCAATTAGTTTCAGAGCTTGTATACGTGCATGTAGGAATGGCGATTATTTCCTATGCGACGTTTACAGTATCGTTTATTTTTTCCATTATGTACTTGTTGCAATATCGATTATTAAAACAAAAAAAATGGAATGCAAGATTAAGAAGGTTAGGAAACTTACCGAAGCTTGAGTCGATGTCATATGGATTAAATTTATTTTCTGTTCCGTTTTTCCTATTAGCTATTTTGCTTGGATGTATATGGGGATATACAAAACTAGATAATTTCCATTGGTATGACACGAAAGTAATCGGGTCTTTTGTTGTTTTGATTGTCTATTGCTTGGGTCTATATTTACGAGGGTCAGATATATTGCAAGGTAAGAAAATTATAAACTGGAACATTGGAGCCTTTCTCGTTATGTTAATCAATATTTTTCTATTAAGCAGTTTATCCAACTTCCACTTTTGGTATTTATAATGAGGAGAGAACATTATGCGCAAAATTATTGTAGGTTCAAGAAAGAGTAAGCTAGCATTAACGCAAACAAATTGGTTTATTGATCAATTAAAAGCGCTTGGTTTACCATATGAATTTGAAGTGAAAGAAATTGTTACAAAAGGTGATGTTATTTTAGATGTGACGCTTTCTAAAGTAGGTGGGAAAGGCTTGTTTGTAAAAGAAATTGAACACGCACTACTTATGAAAGAAATCGATATGGCTGTACATAGTATGAAGGATATGCCAGCTGTACTTCCAGATGGATTAACAATTGGGTGTATACCAAAACGTGTCGATCCGCGTGATGCGTTCATCTCAAAAAACGGGGAATCATTTGAGGACTTAGCAGAAGGTGCAATTCTTGGTACGAGTAGTTTACGACGTAGTGCGCAGTTACTCGCTGCTAGACCAGATTTACAAGTGAAGTGGATTCGTGGAAATATTGATACGAGATTACGTAAATTAAAAGAAGAAGATTATGATGCAATCATTTTAGCAACGGCTGGATTGCAGAGAATGGGCTGGGATGATGATGTAATTACAGAACACTTAGATGAAACATTATGTGTACCAGCTGTAGGACAAGGTGCCTTAGCGATTGAATGTCGTGAGGATGATGCAGATCTATTGCAATTATTATCACATATGAATGATGCTGTAACAGAACGAACAGTAGCGGCTGAACGAGTATTCCTTCATAAACTTGAAGGTGGTTGCCAAGTACCGATTGCTGGTTATGCAACGCTTCAGAAGAATGATGAAATTGAATTAACAGCTCTTGTCGGTTCTATGGATGGTTCAGTCTTGTTAAAAGAAATTGTCACAGGTGTGAATCCAGAGCAAGTTGGCTTAGAGGCAGCGGATCGTTTAATTAAGCAAGGAGCAAAAGAGCTCATTCTTGCTGCGAATAAGGAGCAACATTAATCATGGATGCTCTTGCTGGCAAAACAGTACTGATTACGCGTGCCCAGCATCAAGCAAAACAAATGAGTGCAGCGGTGAAAAAGCAGGGCGGAATTCCATTGGAAATTCCGCTTTTGCATATAGAAGGTGTATCCCAGCAGGAATTTCAAGGTATATCTCAGCAGCTTCACACATATGACTGGGTTATTTTTACGAGTAAAAATGGTGTGAGTTTTTTTTTAGATGGTTTGTGTCAGGGAATACCCCCTACTGTTCGCATTGCTGCAGTAGGGGTGAAAACAGGGCAAGAATTAGAAAAGCGAGGTTATGAGGTTCATTTTGTCCCAAAGACTTTTGTCGCGGAAGCTTTCGTTTTAGAATTTGTAAGAGAGTTAAACGGGACAGAACGCATTTTATTTCCTAAAGGGAATTTAGCTAGAGATATTATTCCAAATAAACTCCGTAATCTTGATGTGTTTTTAGAAGAATTTGTTGTGTATGAAACGAAAACAAATCATGAGAAGCAGTCAGACCTTATCGCAGCTCTAGAGTCAGGTAAGGTAGATGTTGTTACATTTACGAGTCCCTCTACCGTTACAAGCTTTGTGAAATTACTTGAGGGCACAAACTGGAGAGAATGGACAAAAAAATGTACAATTGCTTGTATAGGACCGATAACAGAGCAAGAGGCAAGGCGTTATTTTGCCGATGTAATCGTTCCAAAAGAATATACAGTAGAAGCGTTAATACAGTGCATTTCAAAATATAATCAAAATGCATAGTCTAAATAAAAAGAATGGGAGATAGAAATCTATGAATTCTTTACAATTTAATCGTCATCGTCGTTTAAGACAAAGCGAAAATATGCGTGCGCTTGTACGTGAAACATTTTTACATACAGAAGATTTTATTTATCCTATTTTTGTATTAGAAGGAGAGAATGTTMGTAACGAAGTTCCTTCTATGCCGGATGTATATCAAATTTCTTTAGATCTTCTGCAAGCTGAAATGCAAGAAGTGGTAGATTTAGGTATTCGTTCTGTTATCGTATTTGGTTTGCCTGCTGAAAAAGATGAAGTTGGATCTTCTGCATTTTGTGAACACGGCATTGTACAACGTGCGATCAAACAAATTAAAGAACAGTTTCCAGAGTTAGTAGTAGTGGCGGATACATGTTTATGCCAATATACAAGCCATGGGCATTGCGGGGTTATTGAGGATGGAATCATTTTAAATGATGAATCACTTGAAGTTCTTGCAAAAACAGCAGTGAGCCAAGCAAAAGCAGGAGCAGATATTATCGCACCATCTAACATGATGGATGGATTTGTAACGGCGATTCGCCATGCGTTAGATGAGAACGGTTTTGCACACGTACCGGTTATGTCATACGCTGTGAAATACTCGTCTGCATTTTACGGTCCATTCCGCGATGCTGCGCACGGTGCACCGCAATTTGGTGATCGTAAAACGTATCAAATGGATCCAGCAAACCGTATGGAAGCATTCCGTGAGGCTGAATCAGATGTAATGGAAGGAGCGGATTTCTTAATTGTAAAACCGGCCCTTTCTTACTTAGATATCATTCGCGATGTGAAAAACAATTTCAATTTACCAATCGTAGCTTATAATGTGAGCGGAGAATACTCAATGATTAAAGCGGCAGCGCAAAATGGTTGGATTAATGAAAAAGAGATTGTACTTGAGAAACTATTAAGCATGAAACGTGCAGGAGCAGATTTAATTATTACGTATCATGCGAAAGACGCAGCACGATGGTTACAAGAAGGAGGGATACAATAATGAAAAAGTTTGATAAATCGATTGAAGCATTTGAAACAGCGCAAGATTTAATGCCTGGCGGCGTAAATAGTCCAGTTCGTGCATTTAAGTCCGTTGGTATGAATCCGCTTTTTATGGAGCGCGGAAAAGGCTCTAAAGTGTATGATATTGACGGGAACGAATATATCGACTACGTATTATCATGGGGACCGCTTATTCACGGACATGCAAATGAACGTGTTGTGGAATCATTAAAAGCTGTTGCTGAAAAAGGAACGAGCTTTGGTGCGCCAACAGAGATTGAAAATAAATTAGCGCAGCTTGTAATTGAGCGTGTGCCATCGATTGAAATTGTACGTATGGTAAATTCAGGAACAGAAGCGACGATGAGTGCCCTTCGTCTAGCGCGTGGTTATACAGGTCGTAATAAAATTTTGAAATTTATTGGTTGTTACCATGGTCATGGTGATTCGCTATTAATTAAAGCAGGTTCAGGTGTTGCGACGCTTGGTTTACCAGATAGCCCAGGTGTACCTGAAGGTGTAGCGAAAAATACGATTACAGTAGCGTATAACGATTTGGAGAGCGTAAAATATGCGTTCGAGCAATTCGGTGACGATATTGCTTGTGTTATCGTAGAGCCAGTGGCAGGAAATATGGGAGTAGTTCCACCACAACAAGGATTTTTAGAAGGACTTCGTGAAGTGACAGAGCAAAGTGGTGCATTGCTTATTTTTGATGAAGTGATGACAGGATTCCGCGTTGCTTACAACTGTGGACAAGGTTATTACGGTGTAACACCTGATTTAACTTGTTTAGGAAAAGTAATCGGTGGCGGCCTACCAGTAGGAGCATACGGTGGTAAAGCGGAAATTATGCGCCAAGTTGCACCGAGCGGACCGATTTACCAAGCAGGTACATTATCTGGTAATCCTTTAGCAATGACTGCAGGTTATGAAACATTAGTACAATTAACGCCAGAGTGTTATCAAGAGTTTGAGCGTAAAGCTGAAATGTTAGAAAATGGCCTGCGTAAAGCTGCTGAAAAATACGGTATTCCGCATCATATAAACCGCGCAGGTTCAATGATTGGTATATTCTTCACGAATGAACCAGTTATTAACTACGATGCAGCAAAAACGTCTAACTTAGAGTTTTTCGCAGCTTACTATCGTGAAATGGTAGAGCAAGGTGTATTCTTACCACCTTCTCAATTTGAAGGATTATTCTTATCAACAGCACATAGTGATGCAGATATTGAAGCGACAATTGCAGCGGCAGAAATTGCGATGTCGAAATTAAAAGCGTAAATAAAAAGGTTGCCGGGGATCGTCCTGGCAACCTTTTTTATTAATGACTAGAGATCATGTCGCATATTGTCGGAACGCCGATATATTTTAAAAAGCGTCGATATATGAAAAATGAATAGGAAGATCACATGTGCAGTTTGATTTTTTACTCATAAAATGATTCCCAGACACATAAACCTGTAATGACATACAGTTTGGGAGGGGGAAAAGAAGTGGCAACAGATCATTCATTACGTTTTTCATTAAAAGAATCGGTTTGGTTCCAAAAAGGACAGGAAGTCGAAGAACTTTTGTCAATTTCGTTAGATCCAGACGTTGAGATAGAAGAGCTTGAATGCGAAGTAATTGTGAGAGGTCAATTGGATTTAACGGGAGAATATGTTGCAAGACAAGATGATTCTGCTTTTTCATTACGAGATTTATCTCCGGCGAAGTCCATTGATTATGTAGAAACGCGAGAAGATGGTGTAAACGAACTTGTACACTCTTTTCCGTTAGAAATTTCGATTCCACGAAACCGAGTGAAACAAGTTGAAGAATTGTATGTTTCCATTGAGGAATTTGATTATGAATTAAAGGAAAATGGTTGTTTACAGCTATTAGCGGATATATCGATATCTGGATTATGTGAGGATGAGAGAATACAGAATGAAGTGCAAGAGGAAGAGATAGAGAATGTGGAAGTTGATAGAACCGAGGAAATAAAAGCGGTGGATGAGGATACATTGCCGGTAGAAGTGGAAGAAGTAACAGTTCATACAGAATCAAACGGATGGGAAGATTATGCATTTGAGCCTTTCCAATTAGAGGAGCGCAAAGAACAAGAATTAGAAGAAGAGGTAGAAGATCTAGAAGAACATAAAGAGGAAGAACGAGAAGAGGAAGCAAAAGAAACTACACCACAGTTTGAATTCTTTGGCCGGAAGGATTTTCAGAAAAAGAAGGAAAAGGAATTACAGGAAGAAGCAGAAACGGCATACTCACAACGGGATGAAAATGCATTATATTTAACAAAATTGTTTACGAAAGAGCCGGAAGAAGAATTTACGAAATTACGTATGTATTTTGTGCAAGAAGGGGATACAATTGAATCGGTTGCAGATCGATATGAAACGTCTGTCCAGCATTTACATCGTGTGAATCAAACAGATGATGTGTATTTAACTGCAGGGCAAATTATATATATACCTGTGTCAAAAGCGAAGACAAAGTGAGTGGAGAATTTTCTCCACTCATCTCTTTTCTTTTACTATAGTTTATCTTACGTTTTTGAATGAGAAAGGATCATTCGTATGGATATAGAATTGCGAGATCGTTATGCGCCGATCGTACAGCGGTATCAATTGGATGCCCACCATATGGAAGAGCACGGGAGTGTAATAAAAATTTATACGAATCAAGGTCCATATGCATTGAAAAAATTACCATCCCATCGATTGAAGCGAAATAATTTAATGTATCATGTTCAATTTTTACGTGAAAAGGGATTTACACATTGTGTACCGATTTACCATGCGACWGATGGAAATCATATTTTGAGTGACGAAACATATAGTTATTATTTAATGCCTTGGCTTGAGCGAGCAGAAGGGAACGGAGAGGACAATGATCAATATCATAAAATGTTTCAGACGCTAGCGCTGCTTCATCAAAGGACGGTAAAAGAAGAAACGTATACTGAAGAAGCGTTAGAGGAGCATTATACAAATGTCTCTGATCGTTGGGAGAAAGATGGAGAATTCTTAGAGCAATTCCTCGTAGAGTCTGAGGCGAAATGGTATATGTCGCCGTTTGAATTGCAGTATTGTACGTATTTTCATCATGTGATGAGGGCACGTGAATTTGCAACGAAACAGCTTTCGGAGTGGCATGAAACGATGAAAGAAAAAGAAAAAACACGAGTTTCTTTTATCCATGGCAATGTATCGATGAATCATTTTTTATTCGATTACGAACGGAACGGTTATTTTATTAGTTTAGAAAGATCTCAATTTGCAACACCAGTTCAAGATCTTGTTCGCTTTTATTCCCGCTCATTGAACACATATCCAATTGCGAGAAGCGATCGCTTTGAATGGTATCAGGTGTATCAAAAGAATTTTCCGTTTACGAAAGAAGAACAACTCCTTATGTTTGCGTATCTAACATATCCGTCCCCATTTATTCGACAAATCCAATCTTATACAAGCAAACAGCAGGGCCGTAGTGAAAAGCAAGAACTTCAAGGTGTGAAAATGTTACAACAAGCGCATTGGCTTGTAAGTAATATAGAATATTTTATTTCACAATTACAAGCAGCGCAGCAAGGGAATGAGTAACAGCCGTAGTCTCAAGTGTCCTTGAGGCTACGGCTGAAAATGCAAGCGAATCGTTGCTACAACAAAGATGATAAGGATGATGAAGTCTAAGAAAGTTGGAAGTAGTAATGTACGAATCCCTTGGAAAATCGTAAGGGGAATTGCAAAATCAGCAAACATCGTTTGTAAATTTCTAACCCATGAAGGGGCCGAGAAATTGTAGGTGCGTCGGTATCGTCGCATAATCATTCCTCCGTATAGAAAGGCTATTGCTGCACATGAACCTTAAAAGATGAAAGGGTAATATTACAGTATGCGGGGTAAGTACCTAAGGTGCTTGTGCTGCATACTTTCATTTTCCGTGTATATATTACAGAAAAATTAGTTAAGCTGATTGGTAATTGTATGTTGTTTTTATCAAAATAGAATTTATTAATTGTAGAAACTTGCTGAAAAATATTTTTATCTTGACGAATATGGTTTCGTTTTTTACACTATTGTATATAATAAATAACAATTATATAAATGCGTTGAAGGGGAAGAGTATAACATTAAACGTCTGCAGAGAGGAGAATTATTAGCTGTGAGATTCTCTAGATAGTCATGTTAGAAGGTAGCTCTGGAGCATCTTTTCTGAACGGAGTCATTCTCATTAGGAAAAGACGGATTTGTCCGTTATCAAATTAAGAGTATAAGCAAATTTTGAATTTGTTTGTAAATAAAGGTGGTACCACGATGTCCCTCGTCCTTTTTGGATGAGGGGCATTTTTTATTTTAAGGAGGGAAAATAATGTCAAATACGGAAAAGAATTTACCGACTAAATATGATCATATGTCCGTTGAAGAAGGTCTTTATAAATGGTGGCTAGACGGCAAATATTTCGAAGCAAAAGGAGATGCGGAAAAGCAGCCGTATACAATTGTAATCCCGCCTCCAAACGTAACAGGTAAACTGCACTTAGGGCACGCCTGGGATACGACGCTTCAAGATATTTTAACGCGTACAAAGCGTATGCAAGGTTACGATGTATTATGGCTTCCAGGAATGGACCATGCTGGTATCGCAACGCAGGCAAAAGTAGAAGGAAAACTTCGTGAAGAAGGTATTTCACGTTACGATCTTGGCCGTGAGAAATTCCTTGAGAAAGCATGGGAATGGAAAGAAGAATATGCTTCTCACATTCGTCAGCAATGGGGAAAAGTTGGTTTAGGATTAGATTACTCTCGTGAGCGCTTTACATTAGACGAAGGTTTATCTGATGCGGTTAATAAAGTATTCGTTCAATTATACGAAAAAGGTTTAATTTACCGCGGTGAATATATCATTAACTGGGATCCAGCAACACGCACAGCTCTTTCTGATATTGAAGTAATTCATAAAGAGATTCAAGGTGCATTCTACCATATGAACTACCCATTAACAGATGGATCTGGTCACATTCGACTTGCGACAACTCGTCCAGAAACAATGCTTGGCGATACAGCAGTAGCAGTTCATCCAGAAGATGATCGTTACAAGCATTTAATCGGAAAAACAGTTACACTTCCAATCGTAGGCCGTGAAATTCCGATTATTGCTGATGAGTACGTAGAAAAGGATTTCGGAACAGGCGTTGTGAAAATTACACCAGCTCACGATCCGAATGACTTTGAAGTAGGTAACCGTCATGACTTACCTCGTATTTTAGTAATGAACGAAGATGGAACGATGAACGAAAAAGCTGGTAAGTATAACGGTATGGATCGTTTCGAATGCCGTAAAGAGTTAGTAAAAGACTTACAAGATACTGGCGTATTAGTAGAAATCGAGCCTCATATGCATTCGGTAGGACATAGTGAGCGTAGCGGTGCAGTTGTTGAGCCTTACTTATCAACACAATGGTTCGTAAAAATGGGACCACTTGCAGAAAAGGCAGTAGAACTTCAACAAAAAGAAGAAGAAAAAGTAACGTTCGTACCAGAACGTTTCGAGAACACATACTTACGCTGGATGGAAAACATTCACGACTGGTGTATTTCTCGTCAATTATGGTGGGGACACCGCATTCCAGCTTGGTATCATAAAGAAACTGGTGAAGTATACGTAGGTACGGAAGCACCAGCAGATATTGAAAACTGGAATCAAGATAACGACGTACTTGATACATGGTTTAGCTCAGCGTTATGGCCATTCTCAACACTTGGTTGGCCGAATGAAGATGCAGAAGACTTCAAACGTTACTATTCAACAGATGCTCTAGTAACGGGTTATGATATCATCTTCTTCTGGGTATCTCGTATGATTTTCCAAGGTTTAGAGTTTACAGGAGAGCGCCCATTTAAAGACGTATTAATTCACGGTTTAGTTCGTGATGAGCAAGGACGTAAAATGAGTAAATCTCTTGGTAACGGTATTGACCCAATGGATGTTATTGATAAGTACGGTGCAGATGCAATGCGCTTCTTCTTATCAACAGGAAGTGCACCAGGACAAGATTTACGCTTCAGCATGGAGAAAGTAGAATCTACTTGGAACTTCATTAATAAAATTTGGAATGCATCTCGTTTCGTATTAATGAACATGGATGACATGAAATATGAAGATATCGATTTAACTGGCGAAAAATCAGTTGCAGATAAGTGGATTTTAACTCGCTTAAATGAAACAATTGAAAGTGTAACACGTAACATGGATAAATATGAGTTCGGTGAAGCTGGCCGTTCATTATACAACTTCATTTGGGATGATTTCTGTGATTGGTATATTGAAATGGCGAAACTTCCATTATACGGTGAAGATGAAGTGGCTAAGAAAACAACTCGTTCAATTCTAGCATACGTACTAGACCAAACGATGCGTCTACTACACCCATTCATGCCATTCGTAA
The DNA here is from genome assembly GCF_056396765.1 of Bacillus sp. 05T22. Lineage (NCBI taxonomy): Bacteria > Bacillati > Bacillota > Bacilli > Caryophanales > Bacillaceae > Bacillus > Bacillus sp. 05T22. The sequence goes on along the minus strand of NZ_JBFTMC010000003.1, from coordinate 7,350 downwards.
CAGAGAAGATTTGGCAACACTTACCGCATGAAGGTGAATCTATTACAGTAGCAGCATGGCCGGCAGCTCGCGAAGATTTACAAGATAAAGAAGCGGCAGCAGAAATGCACCTTCTAGTTGATATCATTCGCTCTGTTCGAAACATTCGTGCTGAAGTAAATACGCCAATGAGCAAAAAAGTTCAAATGCAAATTAAAGCAAAAGACGAAGCAGTACTAGCACAGCTTATGAAAAACAGCTCTTACATTGAGCGTTTCTGTAATCCAAGTGAATTAACAATTAAGACTGATTTACAAGCGCCAGAAAAAGCGATGACTGCAATCGTATCAGGTGCAGAGTTATTCTTACCGTTAGCTGATCTTATCAATCTTGATGAAGAGAAAGCGCGTCTTGAAAAAGAACTTGAGAAGTTCGATAAAGAAGTAGAACGTGTACAGAAGAAACTTGCAAACCAAGGTTTCGTAGCAAAAGCTCCAGCGGCAGTTATTGAAGGAGAGCGTGCAAAAGAGCAAGATTATCTAGAAAAACGCGAAGCAGTTCGTCAACGTCTAGCTGATCTTCAAAAATAAAGTCATTCGAAAGAGACTCGCCATATTGGTGAGTCTCTTTTATTTGCGTATAATAGAGCTAGGATAATTCTTTGTTTTAGTTCTTTTTTATTGATTTGAAAGGGGAATGGCAAGCGTGGTACATACATACGAAGAAGCGATAGGTTGGATTCATAGCCGATTAAAGTTTGGAATTAAACCAGGATTAGAGAGAATGCAGTGGATGCTAGGGGAGCTTGGAAATCCTGAGCGTCACATAAAATGCGTTCATCTTGCAGGAACAAATGGAAAAGGTTCAACTTTAACATATATGCGTTATATGCTAGAGGCGGGAAAATATAAAGTTGGTACATTTACGTCTCCATACATTGAAACATTTAATGAGCGAATTAGTGTTAACGGTACACCGATTGCAGATAAAGAAATTACTGAGCTTGTAAATATGGTAAAACCGGTTGTTGAAAAATTAGATGAAACAGATTTAGGAGAAGCAACGGAGTTTGAAATTATTACAGTAATGGCAATCTGCTATTTTGGTAAAATAAACTTCTGTGACATCGTCTTGTTTGAAACAGGACTTGGTGGTCGTTTTGATTCTACAAATGTAGTTCATCCAGTTCTTACAATAATTACAAATATCGGCCATGATCATATGCATATTTTAGGGAATACATTAGCTAAAATTGCATATGAAAAAGCAGGAATTATTAAATCAGGAGTTCCTGTTATTACTGGTGTGCAGGATGAAGAAGCACTTGAGGTTATCAAAAAGGTTGCTCAGGAAAAGAATGCAAATCTTTATGAGTTTGGAAAGCAATTTACAGCTGTTCATCAGCGTTCCGATGAAGATGGAGAGCATTTTGATTTTTCTTGCCCGTTTGCTTCATTTGAGGAAGTTCAGATTTCGATGAAAGGAAGTCATCAAGTCGGAAATGCGGCATTGGCGTTGATGGGGATTATGTATCTTAAAACATACCTATCATTCTTAATGGAGGAAGAGCATATTGGCGTAGGATTAAGTGAAGCATATTGGATTGGCCGATTTGAACGACTGCAAAGCAATCCGGACGTAATTATAGATGGCGCTCATAATCCAGAAGGAATTGCAAGCCTTGTGAAAACAGTAAAGGCTCATTATAACGATAAAAACATCCTTGTTTTATTTACCGCTTTAGGTGATAAACAGCTAGACAATATGGTAGGGAAATTAGAAACAATTGCAGATGAAATGATTTTTACAACATTCACATTTGATCGTGCGATTTCTGCTGAGGAGCTTGCAGCCTACTCGCGTAAGGAAACAAAACAAGTTTTTGAGAATTGGAAAGAAGCTATTGATGCGAAAATGAACAACCTCCAAGAAAATGATGTTTTCATCATAACAGGCTCTCTTTACTTCATTTCAGAAGTTCGAAAATACATTCGTGAAAAAAACTAGGACAGCAACTTGCTGCCCTAGTTTTTTGTTCTACAAATGAAGTCAAATGCATACATATAAAGTGAAATTTCCATCAGTGAAGGTTTTTTTATTTCCCACTGATGGTTAGCCTTCACCAATCGGGCTTTTAGGGGCAGTTTATCCCCTAGCAACCTTCATAATTTTTATCCGCAATTTTGAGGTAGGGAATAGTACTGCCCATTAATGCGGGATAAGATAACTATATGGGAAAATTTGACGAATCCCTCCGACAGATATCTCGTTTTTTTGTGAAGTGAATATGATATGATGCGGACAATGATAAGAGGTGAGGTGTGAGGGTATGGACAAGCAATCACGAACAATCTCGGTTAAAGTAAACGGAACGGAAGCAAAGTATGAAGAAAAGCAGAAAGAAAAGGAAGAATTTGATTGGATGGTAGTTGATAGTGAAACGTCGCAAAATGTAGTGCCCTTTCAAAAAAACAAGTTACCATCTATCCGGCAGCACCGAAAAAAATGGAATAATGTGCTTGTTTTTACAGTTGCTACTGCGGTTATCATTGGCACAGTGTTAGGGATGGGAATGCTTCACTTGTTAACGGGACAAGGTACAGTTCGGGAAACTACGATAACAAGTGGAGAAAAGAATAATGGAGCAGAGCAAAAAGAAGTAACAGCTGGAGAGAAAAAAGAAGAAAAACAAAAGGTGGGGAATGCAGCTGCTTTAGAACCAATCACTTTATATTTCGTTCAGGGAGGTCTCTATTCTTCTGAAGAAAAAGGACAGGCAGCCACTCAGGAATGGAAAGACAATGGGGGCATAGCAGCGATTAAACCGACTGATGATAAATATTCACTTGTAGTTGGAATTGCTAGTGATGAAGAATCGCTAGATAAATTAATCGGACAATATAAGAAAGATGGCGTATCAGTTTTGAAAAAGAAATGGGAAATTACAGATCGGGCATTGCTGAAAAGCGATAAAGAGTCTGGTCCATTGTTAAGTAAGTTGCAACCCTTATACGTCCATTTTGTAAAATACTCGACTAGTATACAACCTGGAAGTAAAAGTAATTCAAAAGAAATAGAAGCGATTGAAAAGGAATGGAGGGCAATTGAAAAAGAGGGGAAATCAATTAAGCGTGAGGATGTAAAAAAAATATATACGTATGCATCAGTAGCTGTGCAAACAATAAAAGAGGGAAAGACTGATAAAGAAGCAGTAGCTAAATTGAATCAAGTTATCATGGATGGTTTGCTTTCTTATGAAAAAGTGGTTTCGCAAAAAGCAAAAGAGTAGGATAATGAAATAAGAGGGAAGAAGTATGCATACTTCTTTCTTTTCTTTTGAATTATATAGCTATAGAAATGTTTTCACCTTATAGTGAGAAAACATCATTTCTTAAAAAGAAAATGATGTTTTTGCAATTTGTAGGAAAGGTATTCGTTTGATACGATCAAGCTATATTTTTCTGCTTTATGTAAGAAAGGAGCATATATGAAAAAACTTATTTTAGCATCTGGGTCACCGCGCCGGAAGGAATTACTTGAACTAGCGGGTGTACCATTTGAAATTGTTGTGAGTGAAATAGAAGAAACAATCGGTGCGTATTCATCGCCCGCCGATATTGTGATGTCACTTGCTTTGCAAAAAGCGTCTGCTGTAGTAGAACATCACGAAGATAGTGTGGTATTAGGTGCAGATACAATTGTTACATATGAATCGCGTATTCTTGGAAAGCCTAAAGATGAAGCGGAAGCGAAAGAAATACTGCAGCTATTATCAGGAAAAACACATGAAGTATATACAGGCGTTGCGCTCATTTCAAAAGAAAAAACAGTAACTTTCTACGAACGTACAGAAGTTATGTTTTGGGAGTTAACAGAAGAAGAGATTGATGCGTATATTGCGACGAAAGAACCGCTTGATAAGGCTGGAAGTTACGGTATTCAAGGAAAAGGTTCTATCTTTGTTCAACATATTCAAGGAGATTACTACAGTGTAGTGGGATTACCAATTGCACGACTTGTTCGTGAATTAAAACAGTTCGATAATGATGCATCCCATGCGTAAAATTGCATGGGGTTTTCTTTGCGGAAAATTGAAAAAGGAGTGAAAATATGAACGGTATTCGTGATGTTTTGAAAGAAGAACAACCACGGGAGCGTTTATTAGTAGAAGGAGCAAGCAGTTTATCGAATCGGGAACTTCTCGCAGTGCTACTTAGAACTGGTTCTAAAGAAGAATCAGTTCTAACATTAGCGGATCAAATTTTATATCATTTTGACGGATTACGAATGTTAAAAGATGCTACAATAGAAGAGATGACGAGTATTCATGGTGTAGGAATAGCAAAGGCCTCTCAGTTAATCGCTGCTTTTGAACTAGGGAGAAGGATGGTGCGTTTAGAGTACCAAAATCGATATAGTATTCGGAGTCCAGAAGATTGCGCTAGTTATATGATGGAAGAGATGCGCTTTTTACAACAAGAGCACTTTGTCTGTTTATACTTGAATACGAAAAATCAAGTTATGCATCGGCAGACTGTGTTTATTGGGAGTTTAAATGCCTCAATTGTGCATCCTCGCGAGGTTTTCAAAGAAGCTTTTCGTCGCGCAGCAGCCTCTATTATATGTCTGCATAACCACCCTTCAGGAGATCCTACGCCGAGTCGGGAAGATATTGAAGTGACAAAACGATTGGTGGAATGTGGAAGGATCATTGGGATTGAAGTCCTTGATCACATTATTATAGGCGACCATAAATTTGTGAGTTTAAAAGAAAAAGGTCATATTTAAGACTATTCTTTTTACTTATTTTGTTTTATAATGTGATTTATGAGTTTTTTGTAGGCATTCGCTTACAATAAAAGATAGAAAATATAAAAACGTACTGTTTTATTATAAATATAAAGTAAGAAAATGAGTCCGTGAAAATGAGAAAGGAAGATAGATGATATGTTTGGATTTGGTGGTTTTACTCGTGATCTTGGAATTGATTTAGGAACAGCAAACACGCTTGTATACGTGAAAGGAAAAGGTGTAGTTTTACGTGAACCTTCAGTTGTAGCATTGCAAACAGATTCGAAACAAATCGTTGCAGTTGGTAGCGATGCAAAACAAATGATTGGTCGTACACCAGGAAACGTAGTGGCTCTTCGCCCTATGAAAGATGGTGTAATCGCTGATTATGAAACAACAGCGACAATGATGAAATACTATATTCAACAAGCGCAAAAATCAAATGGATTTTTCTCTCGTAAGCCTTATGTAATGGTATGTGTGCCATCTGGTATTACTGCTGTAGAAAGACGTGCAGTAATCGATGCAACTCGCCAAGCAGGTGCGCGTGATGCATATCCAATTGAAGAGCCATTTGCAGCAGCAATTGGTGCAAACTTACCTGTTTGGGAACCAACTGGTAGTATGGTTGTTGATATTGGCGGCGGAACAACAGAAGTTGCGATCATTTCTTTAGGCGGGATTGTAACAAGTCAATCTGTTCGTGTTGCTGGTGATGATATGGACGATTCAATCATTCAATACATTAAGAAAAGCTACAACTTAATGATCGGTGAAAGAACAGCAGAAGCATTAAAATTAGAAATCGGTTCTGCAGGCGAGCCAGAAGGTATTGAGCCAATGGAAATTCGTGGCCGTGATTTAGTAAGTGGTTTACCAAAAACAGTATTAATCAAGCCAGAAGAGATTGCAGATGCGTTAAAAGATACAGTAGATGCAATTGTAGAATCAGTGAAAAACACATTAGAAAAAACGCCACCTGAATTAGCAGCGGATATTATGGACCGTGGAATTGTATTAACAGGCGGCGGTGCATTACTTCGCAACTTGGACAAAGTAATTAGTGAAGAAACGAAAATGCCAGTTCTTGTTGCAGAAAATCCACTTGACTGTGTAGCAATTGGAACAGGTAAAGCTTTAGATAATATCGACCTTTTCAAAACTGCTCGATAATATTTCAAAATAAAAATCAATGAAATTAAGAGGGTGTGAACGTGCCACAGTTTTTCTTAAACAAAAGATTAATTGTTTTGCTAGTTAGTATTATTCTTCTCGTGGCATTGATTGGAATCTCATTGAAAGAACGAAAAAATCTAACATGGCCAGAGCAGTTTGTAAAAGATACTGTCGGTGTTGTAGAACGTGTATTCCAAAAGCCAGCGAATTATGTTGCCGGATTCTTTGAGAACGTAGAAGATGTAAAGCGCACGTATGAAGAAAATAAAACATTAAAAGAAAAATTAGATAAGTATGCGGAATTATCCGTGAAAGTAAAAGATTTAGAAAAAGATAATGCGAAGCTTCGTGAAACGATTGATAAAAAAGATTCTCTTCGTGACTATAAGCCAATCCAAGCTACAGTGATTGCACGCAATCCGGACAAGTGGTATGACTTAATCGGAATTGATAGAGGTGCACAGCAAGGAATCCAGAAGGATATGGCTGTTATGACTTCAAAAGGGTTAGTTGGACGAGTGAAAAGTGTGTCTCAATTTACATCAACTGTAGAATTATTGAGCTCACTGAATCGAACAAATCGTATTTCTGCTGTAGTAGAAGGGCAAGAGCGTATTTTTGGATTGATTGAAGGATACGACAAGGAAAAACAAACTCTTGTTTTCACAAAGATTCCATCTGATGTAAAAGTAGAAAAAGATCAAACGGTTGTAACATCAGGATTAAGTGATATTTTCCCAAAAGGATTAGTAATTGGGAAAATTGTAGATGTTGCACCAGATGAATATGGATTAACACAAACAGCTTACGTAAAACCTGCTGCGGATTTAAATGATGTAGACCATATTATGGTTACAAAAAGAGTTATGCCCTCAGCAGCGTTAGAACAGTAAGGGGGAGAAGATATGGCTATTTTGAAAAGAGCAATTCTTCCTCTGCTGCTTCTTTTTGTGTTTTTATTCGAAAATATGTTTTCTACTGTAGTTCCAACAGCATTGTTTTGGAAAGACAGTATTGCAGCTCCGCATTTCTTTATGATTGTGCTGTGTTTTATTACCGTTTATTTTAGTCCTTTACAAGGTATTTACTATGGGCTATTATTTGGTTTTTTATTTGATACTGTATATACAGAACTTGTTGGTGTATATATATTTGCTTATCCAATTTTGGCGTATCTTGTGTATAGTACGATGAGAGTATTGCAATTGAATTTATTTATTGTTTCTTTTATCGTATTAACGGGAATTGCAGCATTAGAGTATTATGTATATGGATTTTTAACGCTACTAGGACGTATTCATGTACCGGCGCATATCTTTTTCTCAGATCGTCTCCTTGCTACTTTATTGTTAAATGGAATTTTCTTATTACTAGTTTGTTTCCCACTGAGACGATATCTTGTGC